>JABDBE010000002.1:114091-115241 GCA_013288805.1 Acidobacteriota bacterium | reverse complement strand
TCGTCAGAAATACAAAGCGTGCGGGCGACGTGTTGGCGCTCGTGGGGCCGAAAGCGGCCAGTTCATACCCTTGACGCAGCAGCTCGGAAGCAACTGGCTGAGAAAGCCACACATTATGGGTGCGGGCCTCGCGGAACATTTGGTCGATGCAATGGTTCGACACTGCAGTTCTTGGTCGTTCTGAAGCGGCGGCGGGTGCGTCGGGCATGTCCGGTCTCTCTTGACTTAATTGATCAACTTATTACCGCCGATTGGATTGTGAGGCAAAGCGTTTGGATGCAAAACTCTGACAGAGCCCGGAAACTGATCCAGTACAATACCTCTTGCTTGTACTGAGTGTAATCGGTATTACGCCAGTTGACAGGCAGATTTTGCGACGCTCTGAACAGCGCGAACCAATTCTTGGCCTTCCGATTCGTTCAACCCTCTGCCAAACCGGGGAGTATGGGGATCGTAGCTACGTCCGCGCCCGAAGAGTACGACCACGAAGCTGGCGACGAACTCCGTCCAGGGAACTGACCCCTGATAGTCGAAGATCACGTAATTCCAATCAAGTATGTTTCTTTTCTTCGGTCGGATTGGTGTGCTGAATCGCATGTGCGCCACCTTTTCGATGAAATAACTATGGCTCCACCCGATTGCCCCGATCTCCCAGCGCAAGGTCAGCGCGACCCGGTTGACGGTAATGATCTCTCGCCCAAATCCTTTCCAGGCCCATTGAATCGTCACTCCAATGGCGACGGCAGTCGTCATCAAACCGATGAAAACCGGCGAGTCTGCAAAGATCCTCCACACCACGGCCAGGCAAATCAAGGCGAGGACTGGACGGAGAGCCACCGCCTCCCAAAAGTTGTACAGATGACGATAGGCAGGAATGACGATCCGCAGACCAGCAGCCGTCTGCTCCAGTTTCACCCGTCCGATTGTGGCGGGAAGCTGAACCAAGAGACTCCCTCCAGAAGGTTATTCGTTTCAACGCTGACACGTCCCTCTGGAATTGGGAAGTTACAGCGGTAACTGTCGTAAGCAGATGGGATGAAAATGCCGGGTGCCCCGCGTCTCGAGCCCTTCGAGACGTGGGCGTCGGGAAGTCGGAAGACGCCGCAAATCAATCATGCGCGCGCAGGCATGATCCGTTCGTGTAGGGCGG
>JABDBE010000002.1:0-114081 GCA_013288805.1 Acidobacteriota bacterium | reverse complement strand
CCGACACTCCTATCCGCCGCCGTCGAAGCCCAAACCCACGACCACGCCGCACAGAAATTTTGTCACCGCAGCGGGACGGCACGTCAAAGTCACCCTCAACTCCACGCGCACGCTCAATGTCGTAACATCCCTGATTCGCCGACGCGACACAGTCCGCCAAGTCTCAATGAGCGCTATGGCCTGTTAACGTCACCTGAGAAAATCGCTGCTTGACTCTACGTTCACAGGGTTTTTTCGTAATGCGACTTGTTCAGGCACTGCGCCGAGTTTGAAACGGAAGTTAGGCGCGTGTATCGTGACAGGGCCGCTGATCCGAGCGGAACTTGGTGAAGGAGACAGAAGAACCATGGTGACTTCAATCCGAAGCAGATGGCTGGCTGGAGGGGCCGTTCTCCTCATTATTTCGGCGCTGTGGGCACAAAGTCGTGGCACGTCCGAAGACGAGTCTGCGGTTAGGGCGCTAATTCAAGGTGCGGATGGCGACAACAAGAATGCCACCAAAGCAAGGCAGTACGCGCTCGATGCGGATTGGACGAATTCGTTCGGGGAACGCCTACACGGCCGGGAGGCTCTCTTGCAGAAGTTCGATCAATTGGCCCACTCCACCTTTTACCAAGCGGGTAGGGATGCCCCGGACTCGGATAAGGTGGACGTCCGATTCGTGAGGCCCGATGTGGCAGTGGTTTACGAATACGAGGAAGTTGTTGGTCAGGTCGATCCGACGATCAGGAAGCCGATGCCGCCGCGCAAAATTCATCATCAGTACGTCGTCTCCAAAGAACACGGCAAGTGGCTCATTCAGTCAGAGTTAATCATGGACGAAGAACACTTCGCAGATGGTAGTTCGGAATGAAACCGCTGCTGTGGACTGCAGGACCGCGATGTAGTCAATGAGCGAAATGGCCTGATAGCGACAGTTCACGTTAACTTCCGGTTTGCCCGTTAATCGGGATTTGGCCGTAGTCCAAGAAGGTTCGCGGTAAGTCACCGAGAGATATAATTCCCGCGTGTCGGCAACCTATGCGGCATGTAATGGCGCTTCGCCTTTCCCAAAGCGGTTCTAGTTTTTGCAATCGCGTTTTTCTACACGATTCTGGTCCTAAACAACATCACGGATTACGGCTCCAACTATGAGTTTGTCGGCCACGTCCTCATGATGGACTCAACCTTTCCGGGGAACCACGGCATGTGGCGCGCCATCAATTCGCGGCTATACATACGGTCTTTTACATCGGCATCATCGCTAAGAGTTGCCCGTGATCCAGACACAATGGGGCAAAAACTCTTACAAACAAGCTCAGATTGTAGTAGTCAGTTCACTACGGGAAGAACACTAAGGCTTGTCCATTTAACCGCGGCAATCGCGCGATAGCCCCTAGGCATTCGCCACTCGCGAAATCGAAGCCAACAACCTCATCGCGGGCTACACAGTAGAGCAGTCCACCGGGACCAAAGCGGAGGCCGCGCGGTTTGCAGAATTCGGCCTTCCCATTTGGAGAGAAAACTCGGACAAGGTGCCCATCCATCGCATCATATTCCCGAACGCTCGTCACCGCGTCCACCGCGCCGAATGGACGCTCGCTAGAGACGACGATATTGCCGTTGGGCGCGATTGCAAGATCGAGGGGGGCTCAGTTCGGGATCTGCGACCAGCCGAGAGGGCTTGATAGGTGTGGCTGGAGTGAAGGCCAATATGGTGTTATCGCCTTGGCCGGTGGGCCCGATTCCTGAGGCGAGGAACAGCCGGCCATCTTGACCGAAAGCAAACCCTCGGGGGAAAGGTACGACCCTGGGCGGTAACACATGCTCCAGGGCAGCGTCGAAACTGGTCGACAAGGCGACGATAGTGCGTTCGCTGCGCAGGCCGACGAAATACCGGCCATCCGGGCCGAAATTGCCACCGCCGGGATTCAGGCCTTCAATTCGCCCAGTATCGCGAACGATGCGCCCATGCGAGGAAATCGCTAGCACCCGATCGGCCCCACTGTTTAGAAACAGCAAGTTTTCCTGTGGATCGACGGCAAGGCCCCGCGGATCGACAATGCGATCGTCATCAGTAAATGTTCCGCGCAGCGTGCCGTCCAATTCAAAGCTCAGCAGCGCGCCAAAGCCGTCCCCATTTGCACCGGAAGCGCTTGTAACAAGAAGCGGCATCGCAACAGTCCTCCGCAATCCCGAGACCGCCAAGGGGTCAGAATCCGGCACGGCTCAACCCCAGCGCCACGGTTAGCCAATGTGAACTGGCAGAATGTTCTTCCCGACTACATTCCCACGCCTCTCTTGATTCTATGCGCGGCAGATCCGGTGGTCGTATCGTGAATCGTGCCAGATACCATTCTGCGTGGATGGTCCGCAATCCGAGAGTAATCCTCAAACAGGCTCCCGGAAATTGCTCCGATGGTTTCCGCTCATGCCTGACACGTTCTGCCTCTTCCGGCATAGGGTGAGAATCACGCCATTTGCGAAGGTGAAGTTAGCTGAGGGCGTCGTTTCAACGGAATGAGAAGCATGAGATGGCCAAGGCATTGACTGATGTCATGGTCCGTTTCGAAGGGTCGGAGGCATTCCGAGAAGTAGTTTGGGTCCTGATCGAACTGCTACACTGCTGGCTGGCCCATTGGCGTCCGGCCGTTCGCCGGGCCGAAGTCGCTGAAAGAGTCGCTTTCCAGATCGAAATCGATAGTAGAGACGATCGATGGTAGTCCTACAACCCGTGCTGCGTGGGCAGCCCCGGCACCGCCAATAGAGGGCCAGTTACACGGTCTCGCTTGAGGTCGAGGAGTGCTTTAGATGTAGGCGTTGCGAGGAAGAGCATCTCTACATACGGAGAATACTTGATGAAAACTCAATCATTTCTTATCTCAGGCCTAAGTCTAATCATCGGAGCCGCCGTCGCCTTCGCGATCAGTGGGCACGTCGCGGCCGCTGGACCGAATTGGCCGGTGAGTAGAGTCACCGACCTTGCCCAGCCCACTGCGGCGATGACTCCCGTGCTGGCAAAGAATCTGTCCAACTTCGATGATTTAGATTTCCACGTCTACACCGGGCAGCACTGGGAAAACCTCCCCAAGAGCCATGCCGAAGACATCACAGTTTATTACCCGGATGGTCATACGACGAAGGGAATTCCCGCGCACATCAAGGAGCTCAATTTCATGTGGACGTTCGCACCGGATAATCGCATTGTCGAGCACCCGGTGCGTTTCGGCACTGCGGACGGCGAGTGGACTGGCATCATGGGTTATCTCGATGGTACGTTTTCCAAACCCATGGTTCTCCCCGGAGGCAAAACGATTCAGCCTACTGGCAAGCGATATCACCTACCGATGTCGACGCTCGGACATTGGAATCACCAGGGAACAATGTCCGAGGAATACCTCTTCTGGGATAATGACACCCTGATGAAACAGATCGGCGCGGAGTAGCTCATTGCACGTGCTATTCCCACGAACTGCGGTAGGGCAGCCAAGCCGATCGCGGCTTATGGCTGCCCGCTAGATTCGCGGGCGATTGGAACGCGCAGACGTTCTAGTATCTTCAGCAGAGGCTAACCCCTGCATGAGAACGCCCTTGTCCTGCGAAACACGCTTATCGCCATAAACTTTCAGAATCATCGGCAATCCGGAAACTGGGCTAACCGGTCTTCAATTGACGATAAATCGCGATTACGCTCAATGACCTTGCCTGCCACTGCTCAAAAGGGGCAGAATTTGACAGGGCAGCGAACGTGAAGATTGCGCTTCGAACAGCGTGCGGTGGAGACTTCGTCTTCGCCCGCAACCTCTATTTCGAGACCATGCGGGGAATGATCGAACGCCTTTTCGGTTGGGATCAGACGCGCGAGGAGAGGAACTTTACTGGGTTCTTCAAAGTCGAGGAAGTCAGGATCATCATCGCCGACGGACAGGATGTGGGTTGGATTCAGGAGCAAGTTGAAGACAGGACTGTCAACCTCGGCTCTTTCTATGTGCTGCCCGCGATGCAAGGGCGCGGCATCGGGACGAAAGTTTTGGATATACTTTTGACGCGCGCCGCTGATCAATCAAAGGCCATGACGCTGGCGGTTGTAAAGATAAATCCCGCTCGCTATTTTTATGAGAAGCGCGGATTTCGGATCACCCACGAAGACCAGCATAAGTTCTACATGAGAGCCGACCCAAAAAGACCTCCCCAGGACAACTGACGATAAATCGCGATATCGCTCATTGATGGACGGGCGGCTTGTTTTCTGGAAAGATGTCTTTCATGGAATGGATGTCAAGAGCGATAGACAGACTCCCACCATGGGCAAAGTTGATTTTTTATGCCCTCACAGTCCTTCTAAGCGTTTACTGCATCGCTCATTACGGTTTCTGGTCTTTTCTGCTGAAGGTGATCTTTAGCCCATAGTTCAAGATTTCAGACCGAACCACTACGTGCCGGGTGCCCCGCGTCTCGAGCCTTTCGAGACGTGGGTGTCGGGAGTGGGAAGACACCGCAAATCAATCATGCGCGCGCGCAGGCATGATCCGTTCGTGTAGAGCCGACACTCCTATCCGCCGCCGTCGAAGCCCAAATCGACGGCCACGCCGCACAGAAATTTTGTCACCGCAATGGGACGGCACGTCAAAATCACCCTCAGCTCCACGCACACGCTCAATGTCGTAACATGATTCGCTGACGGGACACTGTCCACCAAGCCTCAATGAGCGTAATGGCCTGTTAACAGAAGTTAGGGAAGTTAGGGAATATTCTCCCGCTGCCGACCAGTGGTTCGAATCGTTACTCGGCTGCCATTGCAGCTTTGCGTATTCCGCTTTCGCTTCTTTCAGGATTGGGATGCCGGGGTCAGCGTCTTCTATCGAGAGTGCTGCAATCAGAAATTCTCAAGCATGGTGACATTTTGTTCAAACGTTCGGAGATTGTAGGTGAGGTACCGGCCGTCGGGCGAAACACTTGTGATCAGCGGCCAGCCCTGACCGAACGGAACCTTCCACAGGCTCTTGAATTGCCCGTCCAAGTTTACGCGAAGGATGTGAAAGTCCGTTCCCAGAAGACCAGAGACCAAGAGAGCCCGACTGTCAGGAGCCCAAACCATGCCTTGCAAGACCTTGATGTCTTTGATTGCGATGGGAGGAAGTTTTTTGCCGTCTGTCTGGAGAAGCTCGATTGGTGTCTTGTGGTCATGCTCGATTGCGATTGTTTTCCCGTCGGGGGCGATAGTCCAGATGTCTGCGATCGCCTGGTCCTTAGCGATATTAGAGCCTCGACCTTTCGTGAGGTCCAGAAGTGCGTAAGCCTCCTTTCCTCCTGTAACTTCCGACACCACGCAGACGTTTGTTTGCGAAGCGCAATCATAAGACGAAAAGTGCCCCGCCTGGACTAGAGTTGGAGGGCCACCGCTGACCGGCACACGCATCAAGTTGGGAGCATTCTTGGTGGCGTCATCTTTCGAGCCTTGCGTGAACAAGAGCCATTCCCGGTCAGGGCTGAGAATGACCTTGGAGCCCTCAGAGCCCTCAGGTAGAGAGAGCACGGCTTGCGTATTATGAGTTCGCAAATCCTGTTTGAAGACTCCCCATTTCCCTTGTGGGTTCGAATTGAAAAAGACTGCCTGCCCGTCCGCTGCCCAACCAATCGGCCACTTTTTCCAACTATCTTTGGCTAAAGCACGACCATTTCCGAGATTTCCGCTGGGACCCAGAATGTCTGCAATCTGGGCGGTGTCTTGCTCCCGCTTCTTAAGAAATGTAAACCGACGTCCGTCGGCGGATGAGCTGAAATCTTCCTGCGAGAATCCGGTCCCGCTTGTAATCTGCACGCGGTCTCCATGGGGGCGGCCGCTATCTGGGTCGACCTCAATTGACCATATGTTTTGATAGCGCTCGTTCGGAGGAGGCTCGGCCAAGTTGAAGAGGACGCGCCCGTCCTGCAACCACGTTAAGTCCTCCATCCGCCTGTTGTCCGATTCCGCAACTACTCGCTGACTGCCACTTTCATCGCAAGACTCAATCAAGTATCTCGTAGGAGCGCCTTCGCCTGCCTCTTCGCGCGAGAAGATAATGCGTCTAGAGTTTGGTGACCAGGCGAACGACCCAATTGTAGAAGGTGACAGTGAAAGGATACGATGCGGCTCTTCACCACCTGCTCCCATAATCCAAAGTGCGTCCATGCTCTGAATTTTGAAGAAGACAATTCTTGAACCGTCTGGGGAAATTATGGAGAGTACGCCCTCGTCTGTATCGAGAACTTTGCGGATCGTCCCATCGATGGTGGAGAGTTTTCGCACCTCGTCGTTTAACAGGCTCAACAGCAAATGAGATCCATCGCGATACCAACCCCCAACCCATGCCGCACTGATGCCGGGGAACTGACGCTTCTCTCCGGTGTCAATCTGCAGTACGGCAAGCCCAGTTGCCTCGGAGTAGGCGAGCTGCTTGCCGTCAGGCGAAATGGAAGCCGACACGATGAAATCGTCGCTGGGGTTAGCTGTTAATTCTCGTTGAACCATTGATTTCTTGGGTTCGAGGCGCAGCCACCTGTGCCTAAAAAGAAAGGCTCCAACAATCAAAAGCACCGCAACGGAGATCGCGGTAAGAGCAAAAAGAATCGACAACTTTCTTCGTTGAACTTGAACTGGGGCATGAGCAGCGGCCTTGCCGGTCTCCGTGTCCCTCTTTAGTCGTTGCAGATCGGTACGAATATCGGCGGCATTGTGATAGCGGAGGTTGCGGTCTTTTTCTAGCGCCTTGTTGATGATCTCTTCAAGTCTCGGCGGAGTGTCAGGGTTGATTCGGACTACCGGTACAGGTCCTCGATTCAAGATGGAATCGAACATCGCGCCCGACGTGTCGCCCCTGAACGGCAATGTGCCCGTACACATCTCGTAAAGAACCGCGCCGAAAGAGAACAAGTCTGTCCGAGCGTCGAGTTCCTTCCCTCGCACCTGCTCCGGCGACATGTAAGCGATGGTTCCTACAGCTGTGCCCGGACTCGTCAAATGTTCCGCTGACTCGACGGTCGGTGCGCTCAAGGCAACGCTCTCCGGTTTCAAGGTAACCTTGGCGAGGCCGAAGTCGAGAATTTTCGCCTGACCTCTATTCGTGACGAAGATGTTCGCTGGCTTGATGTCACGATGCAAGATTCGTTTGGAGTGTGCCGCGTCTAGTGCGTCGGCAATCTGGGTGCCGAGATCGAGCACCATTTCAATCTCCATCGGCTTGCCAGAAATCACGTGTCGGAGGGTTTGTCCCTCCAGCAGTTCCATCGCGATGAAGGTCCGCCCATCGGCCTCGTCGATCTCGTAGATCGTGCAGATGCTTGGGTGGTTCAGGGAAGACGCAGCCTTGGCCTCCCGCTGAAATCGGCTGAGGGCCTGTACGTCATGGGCGAGGTCGTCGGGCAAGAACTTCAGCGCAACGTGGCGACCGAGTTTCAGGTCTTCGGCCTCGTATACGACACCCATACCGCCTCCTCCGATCTGGTGGAGGATGCGGTAATGGGAGATGGTCTGACCTACGGGTTGAGAGGACGTTGCCACTGAGTCGGAATAGTAGGTCCACCGGCGAGGCAAGTCAATGAAGGCTGGGCAGTTGGAGTCATCTCAGCACCACGGTTGACGCAAAATCGCGATTACACTCATTGACCGGCGACTAGGCCATCCTAACCTCGGGCTCTTCGGCGTTAGGGTGTGACTTCGACGGTCGGGTCATTGCTCACGCATTCGTCTTCAGCATCTGCTCGGCGTGCTTGCGTGAAGTCTCCGTCAGCTTCGCCCCACTCAACATACGCGCAACTTCTTCCGTGCGCTCCTCGCCGGTAATAAGACGAACGGATGTTCGCGTGCGCTCAGCAGAAGTTTTCTTCTCGATCAGATAATGATGGTCGGCAAAGGTAGCGATCTGCGGCAAGTGAGTCACGCACAGCACTTGATTCGATCGCGATAAGGCTTTCAGCTTTTTACCCACGGCTTCCGCGGCGCGTCCGCCGATTCCGGTATCGATTTCGTCAAACACCAGCGTGCGTTGCACACCTGTCTTCTTTTTTCCCTGTCCGGCTTCCACGCTGGCTTTCAGCGCCAGCATCACCCGCGATAGTTCTCCGCCGGACGCAATATGCTCCAGCCGTCGCAGCGGCTCACCCGGATTCGTAGAAATCAAATACACAACATGATCGAACCCGGACGCGGTCCAGTTCCCTTCTTCATCCGTTCCGCTGACCTCGATATGAAAATTGGATTTCATCGCCAGATCGTCGATCTCCGACTCGACCAGCTTCTCCAGTTTGCGCGCCGCTTCGTAGCGCTTCTTCGAAATGCCACGAGCGGCCTTCAAATATTCGTCGGCCGCTTGCGCCAACTCTCTGCGTAATTGGGCCAGAATCTCATCTTTGTTTTCCATCTCGGAAAGCTTGCGGCTGACTTCTTCGCCGTGATGGATCACGTCATCGAGACTAGGCCCGTACTTGCGTTTCAGCCGATCGAGCGCCGCCAGACGATCTTCCACCTCGGCAAGATGCTCAGGCGATGCTTGAATGCCGCCAGCGTAATCGCGGAGGGTTGCGCCGACATCTTCCACGCTGATGCGCGCAGTCTCGATCGCGGCCAGCGCCTCCTGAAATTTTGGTTCGTAGCGCGACAGCTCTTCGATATGCTTCTGCGCAGTCCGCAACGAAGATGAAGTCGACGCACCTCCTTCGTAAAGCAAATCGAAAGCGTTCATGGCTGCGCTGTAGATTTTCTCGGCATTCGCCAGCACGCGCTTCTCGGTTTCCAGGCGTTCGTCCTCGCCGGGTTGCAGCTTGGCATTTTCAATCTCTTTTTTCTGGAAAGTCCACAGGTCGAGCAGGCGGAGACGGTCTTGCTCGCCGCGCTCCAGTTCTTCAATACGACGAGCTATTGCCTTCCAGCTTGCGAAGGCCTCGCCAACTGCATCCAGTTGGGTGCCGGCAAACGCATCGAGCAAGTCCAGTCGCGCCGCAGCATCGAACGACAGGATAGATTCGTTTTGCGCATGAATGGTGGCAAGATGAGGCGCGAGTTGGCGCAGCACAGCCACCGTGGCTGGCTGATTATTGATGAAGACCCGACCCTTGCCGCCGGTGGCAATCTCGCGGCGCAAAATAATCGATTCGTCTTCCTGGTTGGCATCAATGCCGTTGGCTTCGAGAATTCTATTTATGCTGGCTTCGCTTCGCTGATCCACTTCGAAGACAGCGTTGATCACAGCCCGGTCGGCGTTGGCGCGAATCACGTCGCTGGAAGCTTTTTCACCGAGAAGCAAAGCCAGCGCATCAATCAGAATGGATTTGCCGGCTCCTGTCTCCCCCGTCAGCAGGTTCAAGCCAGCCGCAACTCTCCCAAATTTGATCGCAGGACCTTAGTTCGGCGAGCACACGCTGTCCTGCGATCAAATTTGGGAGAGTTGCGTGCAGCATAGCATGAAAAACGGTTTCCAGTTGCCGTTCTCAGCTCTCAGTAGTAGCTCAATTTGATTTGTCATCCCGAGCAAGCGTTCTTTGCGCAGCGAGGGATCTGGGCGAGCCGCGCGAAGCGTCGCGTTCTTCGCGACGCAACAATCGCGCGTTTGGCTCGCTTCCCTATCGATCTAAGCCACTACTCAGTTCGATTTGTCTACAGTGAACTCCCCGTTAATCCATGCGGTACGTCTCTCCAAGAAGCCGGGAATGTTCGTCTATAATTACGAGAGCCTTCAAAATAAAATGCATTTTCCCTCACTTCTGGCAGCGGTGGTTGGCGGGGAGATCGTCGATCTAGTCGGAGAAACCGGTCCCGTCGCGAAGCTCGTCCTCCTGTCCTTGTTGATTTTCAGCGTGATCTCGTGGGCCATCATTCTTTCGAAATGGAGTCTGGTGCGCCGCGCCCGCGTGCAGAGCGGACGCTTCGTGCGCGCCTTCCGCAAAGCCCAGCGCCTGCAGGATGTCTCCGCCGTAGCCGAGCAATTCAAGCCCAGCCCCTTAGTCGCCGTCTTTGAAGGAGGCTTCGCAGAACACAAACGCCAAGGCAGCAGCATCGCAATTCAACGTGCCATGCAAATCGCCTGCTCCGAAGAAGTCACCCGCCTCGAACGAAACATGCCCTGGCTGGCAATAACCGGCGCCGTAACCCCATTCGTAGGCCTATTCGGCACCGTCTGGGGAATTATCGATGCGTTCCATGGGTTGGGGACGGCGGGGGCGGCTACGCTGCGGGCGGTTGCGCCTGGGATTTCGGAGGCGCTTATCACTACTGCGGCGGGATTGGCGGCGGCGATTCCGGCGGTGATTGCTTACAACTTGCTGGGTAGTTCCATTCGCGAGTTTGCGGCGCGGGGGGATGATTTTGCTTTGGAGATGTTGAATGCGGTGGAGCGGGCGCAGCCCGCGGCACCGGAGGTACGGCGGTAATGGCTTTCACGGCTTCGAATGGACGCACCCAATCTTCCATCTCCGACATCAACGTTACGCCGCTGGTGGACGTGGTTCTGGTGCTGCTGATTATTTTTATGGTGACTGCACCGGTGCTGCAATCGGGGATCGAGGTCAGCGTTCCCAAGACCCGAACTGTAAAGGAAATTACGGAAGAGCGACTGGTGATCAGCGTGGACAAGCAGCAGCGGGTGTTTCTGGGCAACGATCCGATTAACATCAATGAGATTGCCAGCAAGCTGCGGCAAAAGATTCGCGATCCGCAGCACCAGTCGATCTTCATCCGCGCGGATGAGAATGTGCCCTTCGGTGCGTTCGCCACCGTCATGGATGCGGTCAAGCAATCGGGAATCACGAATGTGAGCATCGTGACCCAGCCTCTCGACAGCCATGGAAGCCAACGCTGAGATATTTTTCGAGCACGACAAGTGGGGCCGCAATCTGGCGTGGTCGGCTGGGCTGCACCTTGCAGTTGCGGGTTCCATCATTCTGTACGCGGCGGTTGCGTCGGGCGGCAAAGGCAGCGCATGGGGCGCGGGCGGCGGCGGCGATGCAATGGGAGTGACGCTGGTCAGTTCGGTTCCTCTGCCTGCCAGCACGGTGCAGACGCAGAATGTTCTGGCGAACGAATCGAAGGGGATAACACAGTCGCAGCCGAAGGCCGAGGAGAAGGAGCCGGAAGCGATTCCGATTCCCGACAAGAACGCGAAGACTAAACCAAAGCCGCGAAGCAGCGCGCAGCAAAAGCCCAAGCCGGAACCGCAAGAAGAGGCCAGCAACGTAGTTCCATTCGGAGAAGGCGGCCCGGTGAGTGGGCCCTACGGAAACTTCAATGCAGGCGGGGCGAAAGGCGGATTCGGATTCACTGGGGGCGGAGGCGATTTTGGTTCGCGCTATGCCTGGTATGTGCGCGTGGTGCAGCAGAAAGTTTCCGAGAACTGGCTCAAGTATGAAGTGGATCCGGGGATTTCGGATGCGCGGAGAGTTTATGTGACATTTGATATCGGGCGCGATGGGCACCCGACGAATGTGCAACTAGAACAATCGAGCGGAGTGCCTTCACTGGATCAGTCGGCGGTGCGGGCCTTGCAGCGCATCGATACTTTTGGTCCGCTGCCTCCTGATTATAACGAGAGCAAGGTTTCGGTCGAGTTCTGGTTTGATTACAAGAGATAGGTTTGGATCAGGCTTCAGGCTTCAGGCTTTGGGCTTCAGGTTATTTGGAAGGAATTGGCTTACTAATGCAAAAGGGCAACTTGCACTTGAAGGTTCGTCATCTTACGATGAGTAGAGCTTCGAACGCTGGTATCGGCACGAGGACGACCGGCACGCACTATTCCACAATCAAATCTCGCTTTAGCGCCGCGGTATTCTTTTTCTTCCTGACCGCGGTTATTGCTGTAACTCCTTGCTTGGGCCAGGATTGGATTAAGACCGGTACGGGCCTGGGGATGGAGAAAGTTCGCCTCGCGGTTCCCAACTTCAAACCTTCCACAGCGGACCCCAAAAACGCCGAACTGCTCAATGTTTTCGACGGCACTCTGTGGAATGACCTAGACAATGCCGGCATCTTCGACATGGTTTCGAAGAGCTTCTATCCGCTGGCAGTTCCGGGCACGCCGACCGAGGTGCAATTCGCATCCTGGAGCGCTCTGCCTCCCAATGCCGCGATGTTGGCGTTCGGCAACCTGGGCGTGACCGGCGGCAATGTGACGGTGCAAGGCTGGCTCTATGACGTCAAGAATACTGCGTCGCCGCAGGTGCTGGGCAAGCAGTATCAGGATTCGGCCACGACTGATGCCGCGCGTTTAATCGCGCACAAGTTCGCGGACGAAATCATCTTCCGGCTGGGCGGCGGTATTCCGGGCATCGCCGAAAGCCAGATTTACTTTGTCAGCAGCCGCACCGGGCACAAAGAAATCTGGGTGATGGATTACGATGGAGCGAATCAGCGCCAGATCACGCATTTGAATTCAATTTCATTGTCTCCCCGGATTTCGCCCGACGGCTCACGTCTGGCCTTCAGTTCGATGACGAAATCAGGTTGGGAAATCCTGATGTACTCGACGGATCTCAACCGGCTGGTTTCCTTTCCAAGATTTGGCGGTACGAATTTGTCGCCAGCGTGGTCTTCGGATGGAACCAAATTGGCGTTTTCATCATCTCGTTCAGGGGACCCTGAAATTTATACCGTCGACCAATCGGGCGGAACTCTTAAGCGGGTTACCTCTTTCAAGGGTCCGGACGTTTCGCCGGTATGGAATCGCAAGACGAATGCACAAATCGCGTGGGTAAGCGGGCGCACCGGACTGCCGCAGATTTACACCATGGAAGCGGATGGCACCAATGTGCAGCGGCTTACCGACCAGGGCTACGCGGTGTCGCCGGCATGGTCGCCTAATGGGCAATTTTTGGCATTCGCCTGGATTCGTCATTACGGGCCGGGCGCTCCAGGAGCGTCGGATATTTATCTCATGGACGTGGCCAGCAAACAGTGGGTGCAACTTACCCACGATGGCGGACGAAATGATTTTCCATCGTGGTCTCCGGACGGACGGCATCTGGTTTTTCAGTCGAGCCGTGCGGGAGGCGAACAAATCTGGGAGATGTTGGCCGATGGGAGCAACCAGAAGCAACTGACGACCAATGGGAGCAACACGCAGCCAAACTGGAGTTGGAAGTAGGGCGCAGTGGTGCAGTTCGACAGGGAAGCGAGCCAAACGCGCGGTTATTGTGTCGCAAAGAACGCGACAAATCGCGCGGCTCGCCCAGATTCCCTCGGCTTCGCTCGGGACAGGCTCTTCACTGCGCAAAGAACGCTTGTTCAGGATGACAATCGAACTACACCACTACCAAGTAGTGCGAAGGATTTTGTCGAAAAATCGGTTTGGCGCAGAAAAAAGGCCAAAATCCCAGATTGCAGGATTTAACATAACGTCTGTAACACTAGTGTTCGGCGAATTCTTCAAGTTAACTAGCCCGGAGGAGGCGGAGAATTGAACCCGCCCCGCTATGGATTCTGAGGCGCGCGTTGTGGGCAGCGGCGCGCGATTACGCACGGAGGAAAAGTGAAGCAGCATAGAATGAAGTGGATCACGCTTATATTCGCGTTGGGTGCCATCCTGTTCCTTGGCGCTTGCCATAAGAAGACGCCACCGCCACCACCACCACCGCCGCCACCGCCACCGGCTCCGACGGCGTCACTTACGGCAAGTCCCAACGCCATTCAGCAGGGACAATCGACGACGCTCAGCTGGCAGACCACGAATGCCACCGATGTGAGCATTGACGGCGTGGGAGCTGTGCAAGCCAGCGGATCGCAGTCGGTTACGCCGTCCGATTCGATCACCTATACCTTGACTGCGAAGGGAGCAGGGGGTACGCAGCAGGCCACAGCACGAGTCACTGTGACTGCGCCTCCGCCACCACCGCCTCCGGCCGCCGGACCGAGCGAGGAGGAGCTGTTCTCGCAGAACATCAAGGACATTTACTTCGACTACGACAAATCAGATATTCGTGCTGATCAGCAAAGTGCGATCCAGGCGGATATCGCTTTTCTGCAGCAGCATCCCAATATCCATTTCATCGTTGAGGGACACTGCGACGAACGCGGATCGACCGAGTACAACCTGGCTTTGGGCGACAGCCGAGCGGGCTCCGTCCAGAGTGCGTTGGTACAAGGTGGGGTCAGCGCCAGCAACATCAAAACGATCAGCTACGGCAAGGAAAAGCCGTTCTGCACGGAATCCAACGAAGCTTGTTGGCAGCAGAACCGCCGTGGCCATTTCGTGTATCAGAAATAGTGGCTGGAGGTGCGGAGCATGACCGGCTCCGCACCTCAATTTTTTCTGGCTAAGACCGCAGTGCGGTGGAACCGAGGGATTTGGCCGAGGCGAGACGTTGCAAGGAACGTCTCTACAGCTTTTGTATTCGGGCCTTCCCATAGCAACTGCGTCGGTTGCGCGCTATCCTTCATCAAGGGCGGCGAACAGGAGTCTTTGCCCTGCGGGGCCGTGGTCGAATCTGTGGCTTGGCGGCACGGTTGAAGCCGTGCTCTTCCACGAATTCTCCAACAGCGATCGACGGCCGGAGTCGGAGTACCGGTTCAGTTTGCGCATCACTGTTTTCGCGAACCAAGGCTTTTGCAACTCAAGGAACATGTTATGAAAACTCATCGATATTCGAGCATAGTTGTTTTGCTGATCGCAATCTGCGTTTATGGGATGCCCGCCTGGGGTGTGAGCAAAGAGATGGTGCAGTTGCAGACCCAGGTACAGGGACTGCAGGACCAGATGACTCAGATGCAGACGTCTTTTAACGAACGCATGGGCGTGATGCAGCACCTGATGGACCAGAACACCGACAGCATGAACAAGGTGGCTGCATCCATCACTGCGGTGCAAAGCAGCCTGGAAAAATTGCAGACGGATAACGGCGGGAAGGTAGAGCAGCTTTCTGGTCAGATCCAGGCGCTCAATGATTCGATCGATGAGTTGAAGGCGCGCCTGACCAAGGTCAGCAAGCAACTGGAAGACATTCAGGCCGCGCAGCAAAGCGTGGCGGCGGGACAAGCGGCGCAGCAGGCACAACAGCAGGCGCTGGCGCAGGCTCCGCCTCCGGATGTGCTCTATAACAATGGGTTGCGCGATTACAACGCGGCGAAGAATGACTTGGCGAAGCAGGAATTCTCGGACTACGTGAAGTTTTATCCCAACACCGATCTCGCGGGGAATGCGTATTTCTACCTGGCGGAGTTGGCGTACAAGCAGGGAAATTTTCAGGAAGCCGTAACTAATTACGATCAAGTGTTGCAGAACTTTCCTACCGGAAACAAGGCGCCCTCGTCCGATTTAAAGAAGGGATTGTCGCTTATCGAACTGGGAAAGAAGGATGATGGAATCGCGCAGCTTCGTCATGTAATACAGCGCTATCCGCGGTCGAACGAAGCTTTGCAGGCTAAGGATCGGCTGCGAAAATTGGGGGTCGCGACAACCGCGGCGCGCGCGCCTGGGGAGTAAGTTGTTATTCGTCTTTTTTCAGCTGTAGGGTTCTCAGGCAGTAGCGGATTTCTGGCGTCACGGCTTTGATGCGCATGCTTTCTTGCACCATCAGCTTGCAGGAAAGCGCTTCTCGGGTGGGGCGTTCGTCTCCCAAGTCGAAAGTCACGCGGCAATTCTGACATTCCTCATTCCAGCAAAAGCTGCCGTAGGAAACCTCTTCGGGCGCCAGATATTGAAAGCAGCGCAGTACGGGATTGTCTTCCGGAACCTCGAATTCCCTGCCCAGGATTGTGATTCTGAGCAGACGGGTAAATGGGCGGAAGGGCGTGGATGGTGCGGTCATGGCTGTCGTGACGGAGGGAATCGCAGGTGGTGGGATGGCTGGGGCAAAGCAGCCCTGGTCGACATCAAACTAGCGTCTGGCGGTAATGCTGGAGTGATGATGAGGGTGATGGCTATGTTGCTTATCGTGCTGTTTATTGTGGTGATGCTTGTTCGCCGCAGCCGATTCCGGCTTAGCCATGTTTGAATCTGCTGCTCCGGTTTGCGCCCACAGAGTCAGAGAGGAGAATAGAATCACGATCGTTGTGAGAATCAGCCGCTTCATAGGCCCTCCAATGCCCTTCCAAATTCCCTTTTATACATGACAAATCCTATGCCATGTTTTGAAATTTCGGAGTAGGGTAATTATAGGCATGGTTCGCTGCCAGCTGGGGGAGAATTTATTGTGACCATTACGAAAGATCAAGACCGCTCTAAAGGCGCCGTAGAACAGGAAGAACGGGATCCGACCGACAATACTTCCATGCAGGGTCAGCTCGGACACCGGGACCAGGATCCCATGCTGAAGTCGTCGGACACGGATTTCCCCGAACCGGGTGGGAATCCGGAGCACTCGGGCGAACCGCAAGACGAAAAGAAAAGTCGCGACGACGCTGCCTGATCACAAAGCTCGACAGATCATTCTCGCTGCCCTGCTATTGGTAGGGATCGAATTTTGTGTAGTGCGCGTGACTTCCCGGGTTCCGGCAATCTCGCGGCTTTGGGCGAGCATGCTCGTGTCGGAATGTCCGCGCGGACGCGTTAACGGCCTGTTGTAAAATGCAAATCAACCATGCAGACGAAGACTCCTGTGGGAATCCTGGGCGCAACCGGAATGGTGGGGCAGCGCTTTGTGCAGTTGCTGGAACATCATCCGTGGTTTGAGGTCGCGTGGCTGGCGGCTTCTGACCGCTCGGAAGGGCGCTTGTATGGGGAAGCGGCACGATGGAAGATGAGAACGCTTTTGCCCGCACGGGTGGCGGAGATGCGCGTGTCTCCGGCGGTTCCAGAAGGCGCTCCTAAGATCATTTTTGCGGCGCTGGATGCCTCGATCGCGGCGGAGATGGAGCCGCGCTTCGCAAGCGCAGGCTGCGCTGTGGTTACGAACTCGAGCGCGCTCCGTATGCAGAGTGATGTGCCGCTGGTGATTCCAGAGGTTAATCCCGACCACATTCAGATGATTGAGTGCCAGAGTTGGCGCAAAAAATCGGGCGGCTTTGTGGTCACGAATCCGAACTGCTCCGCCATCGGGCTGGTGATCGCGCTGAAGCCCTTGCAAGATTTATTCGGCATCGAGACGGTCATGGTGGTCACGATGCAGGCGGTGAGTGGAGCGGGATATCCCGGCGTTGCTTCGCTCGATATTCTGGGCAATGTGATCCCCTACATTGCGAAAGAGGAAGAAAAAATGGAGGAGGAGACGCGCAAACTCTTGGGCGGATTGAATGGCTCCGGCTTTGTGCCCGCCGAATTCGGTATGAGTGCGCAGTGCAATCGCGTGGCTGTCGAAGATGGGCATACGGAGTCAGTTTCAGTAAAACTGAAGAAGAAGGCGCGTCCGGAAGAAATGATGAAGGCGTGGAACGAATTCCGCAGTGTGCCCCAGGAATTGAAATTGCCCAGCGCGCCGGAACAGCCGGTGCGTTACACCGAGTCGGCGGACCGGCCGCAGCCTAGGTTCGACGTCGACTCAGGCAACGGGATGACAGCTACCGTCGGTCGATTGCGGCCGTGTGGGGTCTTTGACTGGAAATTCACCGTGCTTTCTCACAACACGATTCGAGGCGCCGCGGGCGCTGCCCTGCTCAATGCTGAATTGCTCAAGGTGCGGGGTTACCTGGGGTGAAGAGCAGCGCGTCCCCGTGCGACAGAAGCGACTGGTTTAACTGTGTTCGTCCGCACCCGAGGTACCTCCACCAATGATCGTCATGAAATTTGGCGGCACTTCGGTGCAGGACGCGAAGGCGATCGAGCGAGCTGGGGATATCGTTAAAGGTCGGCTTCCGCAAAAGCCGGTAGTCGTGGTCAGCGCCATGGCCAAGGTCACGGACCAGTTGCTGGCGATGGCCCGGGCGGCGGGAAGCGGCGATCGCAAGACCGCGCTCAATCTTTCGCGGGCTCTGCGCGAACGACATTACAACACCGCAGGCGAACTGCTTGGCACTGCGCTCTTCACGGAATTCCACGGCGACTTAGGTGTTTACTTCGAAGCGCTGGACGAACTCTTGCGCGGCATTGCTGCCGTGGGCGAGTTGACTCCGCGCACCACCGATCATGTGGCCGCATTCGGCGAAATTCTTTCCAGCAGGATTGTCACGGCAGCGTTTTCCGCGCAAGGGCTCGATGCCACGATGGTGGATTCGCGGGAATGCGTCGTCACCGACAACGAGCACACGCGTGCCGCTCCTTTGATGGAAGAGACCAACCAGCGGCTGCGGGCGAAAGTGCAGCCAGCCTTGGACAAAGGCCGCGTGCCCGTCATGGGAGGTTTTATCGGCGCCACGAAAGCGGGGATCACGACCACAATCGGGCGCGGCGGATCGGATTATTCGGCTGCGATTGTCGGATCTGGTCTAGGCGCCGAGCGCATCGAAATCTGGACCGATGTGGATGGAATGATGACGACCGACCCCAACCTGTGCCCGGACGCGCGGCGGATCAAGGTCATCAGTTTTGATGAAGCGGCCGAGTTGGCGTACTTTGGCGCCAAGGTTTTGCATCCGGCGACGGTGCTGCCCGCGATTCAAAAGAACATTCCGGTTTATGTGCTGAACTCGCGGAATCCTGGGTGTGAAGGAACCCGGATTTCAGCCCGCGTGCCGCACGGTAAGAATTTCTTCAAGGCCATCGCGGCCAAGAAACGCATCACCATTATTGACGTTGCGGCTCCGCGAATGTTATTGGCTCATGGTTTCCTACGGGCGATCTTTGAAGCCTTCGACCGGCATCGAGTCGCGGTCGATGTAGTTTCGACTTCGGAAGTGAGCGTATCGTTGACCGTGGATTCCAATGAGTCAATTCCGGCACTGGCAGCCGATCTGGCGAAGCTGGCGGATGTAAAATATGAGGGCCGTAAAGCGATAGTTTGTCTGGTGGGAGAAAATCTTCGGGAGACGCCGGGCATTGCGGCGCGCGTCTTCGGCGAACTTTCTGATGTGAAGATTCGAATGATTTCGCAGGGGGCGTCGGAGATCAACTTGACTTTCGTGATCGAAGAGGATGAAGTGCCGCAAGTGATTCGACGGCTGCACAAGACATTTTTCTCGGATCTGGATCCGGATGTGTTCGCTTGAAACCTTAATCCGATTTATGCAATAAGCGAGAGCGGTTGTGTCGTCCAACGCGGAGCGAGGGATCCAGGTTCTCGCCCATACGTCGACATCGTGGCACAGGCAAGCGCCTAGATCCCTCGCTGCGCTCGGGATGACAACTCGTAGGTTGGGGTGAGAACTCGCGTTGCTCGGGATGACAATTTGTAGAGGAATGGGGGCGGCTTTGGTGCAGCTAAAACGCAGAGTACGCTGAGAGCGTCTGCTTCATGAATATTCTTGTCTTAGGCCGGGGCAAAACGGGGTCGATGGTCACGGAAGTGGCGCGCGAGCGGCACCATCACGTCAGTGTGCTGGGCGCTAACGACAATCCAAAGGCCTCCGCCCTGACTGCGGAAAAGTTGGCCCCGATCAATATGGTCATCGATTTCACCACCCCTACGGCGGTGTTGGGAAACGTTGAAGCTTGTATGCGCGCAAAAAAAAGCATTGTGATCGGAACCACGGGTTGGTATGGAGAATTGCCGCGCATCCGGCAGATGGTGGAAGATCCCGGATGCGGCATCGGTTTGCTACACGCGGCCAATTTCTCGGTCGGCGTAAACCTTTTTTTTGAGGTTGTCCGGAGCGCCGCGGCCGCTCTGCAGCACCAGTATTTTGGGCAAATCTTCGAGCGCCATCATGCGCAGAAGAAAGACGCGCCTTCGGGAACTGCCATCACCATGCAAAGTATTTTGCGCGAATCCACGGAAAACGACCTCGAAATCACTTCGTTCCGCGAGGGGGAGATGGTTGGGATGCACGAATTGGTGCTCGACTCACCAGCCGACACCATCTACCTTTGCCATACCGCCAAGTCTCGCCGCGGATTCGCCGAAGGCGCGGTGCGAGCCGCCGAGTGGCTGGTCGGGAAAAAGGGCATTTTCGACTTCAAGGACGTATGGCGGGAGCTCTAGGCACGTCAGTAACCTCGTTCCCTGCTACCAAACCCTGAACTAAATACGTCAAATATGCGTATCCTAGATTATGCGGATGCTTGTGGACATTTTCGCGCAAATCTTCCGCACCCTGTGGGCGCACAAGCTGCGCTCATTTCTTACCATGTTCGGCATCGCCTGGGGCGTGGGTTCTTTGCTGCTGCTCGTAGGACTCGGCGAGGGTTTTCGTTCGGGCAACAAGCGGGAGCTGGCGCAGTACGGCAAAGATATCATGTTCATCTATCCGGGCCGCGCTCCGGTGGTCGAGGGCAGCATGAACTCGGCGCGCAATTACCTGCTCACGTACCAGGACTATCTGGATATCCGCAAGGAAGCGCCGCACGTGCGCAATGCTTCGCCCGTTCTGATTCGCACGGATGTACGCGCGGTTAGCGAATTCGCCAGCGCCAATGGAGAGCTGGCCGGAGTCGAGCCTCAGTTCGACGAAATTCGTTATCTTCCACTCAAGCAGGGACGCTGGCTTAACGGCCTGGACGAGACACAGCGGCGCAATGTTATTGTTCTGGGCGATGAACTGGTGAAGAATCTGTTTCCCGGGCGTCCTGCCGTGGGCGCGACCATCATTCTGAATGACATCAGCTTTGAAGTCATCGGTGCCGTGGAGCGGGTCGGGCGCGGCGACGATAACTCCACCAACATGCGCGGCTACATCCCTTACAAGGTGATGGCGACACTTTTCCCGCTGAAAGGGGAGAACCACGAGAATTCGATTTCATTTATCAATTACCAGCCGCGCGTGACCGATGAGCATCTGATTGCGCAGGATGAAGTTCGCAAACTGATTGCGCGCAATCACGGCTTTGATTACCACGATAAAAATGCCTTCGAGGGTTGGGACACGATTCAGAATTCCAAGGCGATCGGCATGATCTTCGACGCCATGAATATGTTTCTGGGCGCGGTGGGCCTGGTCACGCTGGCGTTGGGAGCGATTGGCGTGATCAATATCATGCTGGTAACTGTGGCCGAACGTACTCGCGAGATCGGTTTGCGCAAAGCGTTGGGCGCGACCAACCATAGCATCTTGCTTCAGTTTTTTCTGGAAGGAATACTGCTCACGCTGTTCAGTGGTCTGATCGGCATGGGATTCGCGGCTGGTTTAATGGCGGTGCTGGGCACTCAGCAAGGCCCAGGAGGTTTTGACCCTCCTAAAATTGTGCCGACGTCTGCAATTCTGGCGATTGCCAGCCTTACCATTGCCGGAGTGATTGCCGGGCTTTATCCCGCGCGCAAAGCCGCTATGCTGCAGCCTGTGGAAGCGCTGCGCCAGGAGTAAGTAAATGTTTCGGGATCTATTTCAGGAAGCGTATGGCGCCATGCGGCACAACCGCCGTCGCACCGCTCTCACCATGCTCGGTATGGCGTGGGGTATTGCTACGGTAGTCATGCTGCTTGCCTATGGTGACGGCTTTGGCCGCGCCTGTGCCAACATCTTCGCAAACTTTGGCACGAAACTGATGATCCTGGTACCGGGCCGAACCTCCATGCAGGCGGGCGGACAGAAGGCCGGGGCGCAGGTTCGCTTCACCATGGACGATATCGATACGCTCACGACCAATCTTCCGCAGATCACTCACATCACCCCGGAAGTGAGTAAGGACTGCAATATCCAGTTCGATACACGAACATTTACTTTCGGCGTTACTGGAAATTATCCAAACGTCGATTCCGTCCGCGCTCTCAAGCTGGGCGACGGGCGCTTCTACAACATGCAAGACGAAATGCAACACGCCCGGGTGACGGTCATCGGCTCGGAAGCCAAAGAAAAACTTTTTTCCGGACGAAATGCCGTTGGCGAGCACATTCGCATTGATGGCCTCAGCTTTGAAGTGATCGGTGTGCTGAGCGCGAAGATGCAGGAGGGCGACGACGACATTAATCGCGCCGTTTATGTTCCGTTCACTACTATGAGTGATTTGAAAGACACTCACTATCTCGATTCCATTTGGTTCAACTACGAAACTCCGGAGTATGAGCGACTGGAGCAGGCGACGCGCGACGTACTGGCGGTTCAGCACAAATTCAGCACAACCGATCGCCGTGCGGTGCGCGTGTTTAACCTGATGGAACAGGTTCACCAGTTCGAGGTCATCACGATCGGCTTGAAGATTCTGCTAGGCTTCATCGGAACGCTGACACTAGGCATAGGCGGCGTCGGCCTGATGAACATTATGCTGGTCTCGGTGAGTCAGCGCACGCGTGAGATTGGTGTGGAAAAAGCATTGGGCGCGCGGCGTGGACACATCCTGATGCAGTTTCTCGCCGAAGCTTTGACCATTACTTTTATCGGCGGGGCGCTGGGAGTGATCCTGGCCTACCTGGTTTCGCTCTCGGTCGGAAGGCTCACGCTGTACAGTGCGATGGCGAAGAACGCGGAGGCTGGCGACATTCGCCTGATCATCGCTCCGGGAACGTTGATCGTGGCTACGATCATTCTGGCCGCAGTGGGATTGATCAGCGGCATGGTTCCGGCGGTCAGGGCTTCACGGTTGGATCCTATTGAGGCTCTCCGATACGAATAGGCTGCGTGCTTTAAGGTTCCACTTAGGTAAGTTGGCCGCCCAGTTCGCATGGTTTCCCCTGGTTGCGCAATCAATCGGTAGTAGTCTGAAGGCAGACTACGATGCGCGCCGGTGCGACTTTTCGAAAAATGGGTTTGGTGGTGGCCATTCTGCTCGCCTCAGGCGCGCGCGCGAGTCCTGCCGCCGCTGACAAAACTCAAGCTATGCACACCTTGCGCTGGGAAGAAGGCGCGGCGGGCTGCACTTTCAGCCGGGATGACGACGGCAAATATCGTTACGGTCTCTGGAATGCCGACTTTGGAATTGTCCTGGCCGTGGATTCTCAGGAACTAGAGAAGGCGCGGCGACGCGCGCAGGCGATGTTCGCCGTGTTGCTCAGCGTGCATTATCGAGGCCAAGAATCGCTTGAGGTAGCGTCGGGTCAAATCACTTTGGAATTCGTAAAACACTATCACGATGTGCACGCTGCACTGGATCCGGACAATCTCGCAACCAGGCAGCGGACCGACGCCGACGGTTTTGAGGAAGAGACCGAGCGCGAAATTCGCAAGCATCCAGAAAAGAAGGACGAGAAAGAAGCCTTCCTGGCGGCGCGGCAGAAAGATGCTGCGGAGATGATCGAGTTCCTGAAAACGCGTACGCTCCGTGCGATAACGCTGGACAGCGGCCATCCGGATGAAAGTGGCTGGGTGCTGTTCAGCACCAAAAGCAGATGGATCGACAACTTGGGGAAACAAGAAGAATTCGTGCTGCGAGTTCGCGTCGGAGACCGCGTCGTCGAGTTCCCGTTCTCGCTTCCGCCAAGCGAAGGCGATTTGATTCTGCGACGAAGGCCGGAAAACTAGACGGCCTCAGTCAACCGCAACACCTGCACGGTAATGTTGTCGGGACCTCCCCGGTCCTTGGCCAACTTAATCAGAGCGCGGCATGCCTCGGCTGGGCCGTTGCTGGTGACGATACCCTGGATTTCGTGGTCGCTTAGCAAACTCCACAGGCCGTCGGTGCACAGAACCAGCACATCGTCCTTCTGCAACGGGATAGGATGTTGCGGCGTTTCCGGCGAGATCTCCGTGCCTGCCCCGAGAGCCGCGGTCAATATATGTCTTTGCGGGTGGGTTTCGGCCTCCTCTGCGCTGATCACTCCAGTCTGTACCAAGCGACCAACATAAGAATGATCGTGAGTCAGGCGGGAAATGGTCGCTCCACGCACAAGATATAACCGGCTGTCGCCGACGTGCCCGTAATAGAGTTGGTTGTCAAGAAGGACGATGGCTGTGGCTGTGGTCCCCATGCCGTGCAGTTCGGGATGTCCAGCAGCGTAGTCGAGAATGCGTTCGTGCGCGATCTGGAAGCCGGTGAGCAGAAGAGATTGCACATCCGCATTGGGAGTCTCGGCGAAAACTTCCTTGATGGAATCGACCGCGATGCGGCTGGCTTCCTGTCCACCTTCGTGACCGCCCATGCCATCGGCGACAATCGCCAGCCTGCCCTTGCGAACGAATTCCTCGTCGGTGGCCGGCTCCCAGTAAGTGAACTGGTCTTCATTGTTTTCGCGCTGGCAGCCGATGTCGCTCATGCTGGCCAACTCAACTCCAGGCCGTATTCGCATCACACCTCGCACGTCGTCCTCGAGCAAACTTAGAACCGTTTTGGGGTCATAGGAACGCACAACGAAATCCGATCCGGATCGGCGCCGCTCAAGGCAAAGCGGCCTGAAACCCTGGGCCGCGATACCGGTGGCGACTTGTGCCGATCCCTTACGAACTTGGGATTATATCGAACCTTGGCGATTTATTTGTCCAGAAGCAGGGCTTGTTACGCGATCCGAACAAAAGGTGGCGCGAGAATGACATTTGTCACCGTAACTGGATGATGTTCTCCACTGGCGGGTTGCACCCGATTCCCCGATGATGAGTTCGCTGGCCGGATCGATTCAGGTCCGGCTGGAAGCGAGGAATCCAATGATCGCGGTTGTCGAAGAAACCCAAGAACTTCGGAAACAAGGATCGGGTAATGGCGGGGCGGTGATTGCGAGCCTGCGCCGCGCCAGTAAGAACTACGGCGCAGTGCAAGCTTTGCGCCAGGTGGATTTCACCATCAGAGCAGGCGAGTTGGTCGCGCTCTTAGGACCCAACGGCGCGGGTAAAACTACTGCCGTCAAACTGTTTCTTGGATTGGCAAAACCGACGACGGGCACAGTCGGCGTGTTCGGCGGAAACCCGATCTATGCCGAAGTTCGGACCCGCATTGGAGCCATGCTGCAGGTTGCGAAGGTGCCGGAAACATTGCGGGTCCGGGAACATATTGATCTTTTCTCGTCGTACTATCCCCGGCCGTTGCCGATTGATGAGATCTTGACGCTGGCGGGGCTGCAAGAGATTAAAGACCGGGAGTTCGGCGAACTCTCGGGAGGGCAGCGGCAGCGGGTACTGTTTGCGCTTGCTCTGTGCGGCGATCCCGACATTTTATTTCTCGACGAACCCACGGTCGGTTTAGATGTGGAATCCCGGCGTGTGCTCTGGGAGGAAATTCGCAGGCTCGTCGCGCGGGGCAAGACAGTGCTGCTGACAACACACTACCTCGAAGAAGCGGATGCGCTTGCCGACCGCGTGGTGGTGATCAACCGCGGCGAGATTATTGCGGAGGGAACGCCAGCTGAGATCAAGGCCAGCACGGCCGGACGCCGGATTCGTTGCGTGACTTCATTGGACATTGAGACGGTGCGAGGTTTGCCGGGCGTAATCGAAGTCCGCAGAGATCGCGCGGGGCTGGAGATTCGTGCCGGCTCAGCCGAGCCGATTCTTCGTGAATTGTTGATACGTGATGCGGGGATCTCCAATATCGAAGTCACCAGTGCTGGTTTGGAAGAAGCGTTTCTGGCGCTGACTGGCACGAACAACGACGCCACTTAACAGATCAGCGCAACGGCGGGAAATCTGAATTATCCGAAAGGAAACGAATATGGCTACTGCTCCCATCACACTCGTCGACAACTCCTGGGTGCGTCCACTAAGCCAAACCCTTACGATCTACTTCAAGGAAGCGAAATACGAATTTCTAACCCGGCTGCGTCTTCGGGCCTATTCGATTTCTACAATTACGTTTCCGCTGATGTTCTACGTACTGTTCGGTCTGGTGCTGAATCAGAAGGATGCGCCCGTGGGTGGCGTTGGGATCGCAACCTACTTGATACCGAGCTACGGCACGTTCGGAGTCATGGGAGCATCGCTCTTCGGCACGGCGTCGGGCTTGGCCGCGGAGCGTGGTCTGGGATGGCTGCAAGTGAAGCGTGCCAGCCCGATGCCTCCCTTTGCCTACTTCATGGCGAAAGTCGCGCTGGGGATGACCTTTAGCTGCGTGGTAGCGACGCTCCTGTTGTTGTTGGGAGTTACGTTTGGAGGAGTGCATCTGTCTGTCCTGGGTGCCACGAAGCTGGTAGCGATCCTGGTCGCGGGTTCGCTTCCCTTCTGCGCGATGGGCTTGGCGATCGGCTATTTCGTAGGTCCGAACTCTGCAGTCGCAACCATTAACCTGATTTATCTTCCTCTGTCTTTTTGCTCCGGGCTCTGGGTTCCGATCATGTTCTTGCCTAAGTTCATGCAACAGATTGCTCATTTTCTGCCGCCTTATCATTTGGCTCAACTCGCGCTGAGCGTGGTGGGAGCAGGGCAGCATGAATCGAACTGGATTCATTGGGAGGCGCTGATTGGATTCTCGCTCATCTGCCTGGGCGTAGCCCGGCTTGGATTTCATCGGGACGAAGGAAAAACTTACGGCTGAGGACGACCGGAAATCGGCTTGCGGAGGAACAACAAATGAACGTCAATCAACGCGTTGGATGGATTCTGGTTCTGGGAGCGATTTTACTGCTGGTCACTCAGGGCAAGTTCGACTTGCTGGTTATTCTGATTCCGCTGTCGCTTGTGCTGGCGTTCGGTATTGGCTGTTCCGGGGACCACAAAACCGAGCTGACGAGTGACGGCAAAAAGGGGTAGCCTAGAGCTGCACCAATGAGGCTTCTACCTGACGATCGGCAACACGGCTGGGCGCCTTACACCTGGCTCTTCTACTTCTGTTTCTTTCTCCTTAATCCGATATTCAATCACGCCGGGTGGAAGGAATGGGTGGCCACCGGGCTGGGCACAGTCGCGTTCCTGGCTCTGTACTTCAGTTTTTTTTGGATCAAGTGCCCTTGGAACCTGTTCAACATTGCGGGGATGGTGCTACTGGGCATCGGCTTTTCACCCTTCAACGCGGGGGCCTGCACGTTTTTCGTCTTTGCAGCGGCCTTCATCCCCTTTGCGGTGGAAAAGGAGTCGACCGCACTCAAGCTGCTGACGGCGGTGTTGGCAGTGGTCACATTGGATTGGTGGCTACTGCATTTGAGCGGGTGGTTCCTGTTTTACGGCGGTGGACTTGCGAGCGTCATAGGCGTGGGCAATGTCTACTTCGCTCAGCGTAATCGGGCCAACCAGCGATTGCGTAAGGCCTACGAGGAAATTGAGCACCTCGCCAAGGTTGCGGAACGTGAGCGAATTGCGCGCGATCTGCACGACGTGCTCGGCCACACACTTTCGGTGATCATTTTGAAGTCGGAGCTGGCGGGTAAGCTGATTGACGACGATCCGCAACGCGCGAAGGCCGAGATGGCCGACGTGGAGCAGACTTCCCGCGCAGCTTTGGCCGATGTTCGGAGCACGATTCGAGGATATCGGGCGCACAGCCTCGAAGCTGAACTCAAAGCCGCCAAGGCCACGCTGGAAACCGCGGGCGTGACCGTGCAGTCTGAATCTTCGGAGGTTCGCCTGACACCGGCACAAGAAAGCGTGGTTGCACTGGTGGTGCGCGAAGCTGTGACCAACGTCGTGCGTCATGCGCGCGCCCGCAATTGTCATCTGCGGCTGCTGCCGGTGAACGGGAATTGCCGGATCGAGATTCAAGACGATGGCCGCGGCGGCGGCGCAGTCGAAGGCAACGGTTTGCGCGGGATGCGGGAGCGGATTGAGGCGCTCGGCGGTACCTTCGAGCGCGAGAATAGCACGGGAACGCGCCTGAGCATTGAGTTCCCACTAAAAGCAAAGCTTGATCACTGAACTTTTTCTTTGAATCCTCAATCTAAAAACGGACGCAAGGCGATTCGAGTCGTGATCGCCGAAGATCAGGGTATGGTTTTAGGCGCATTGGCTGCCTTGCTCGAGATCGAAGGCGACATCACCGTCGTGGCTCGTTCCCGCAACGGCAAGGAAGCGTTGCAGGCCGTTCTCGCGCACAAGCCCGACGTTTTCATTACCGACATCGAGATGCCGGAAATGACCGGGCTCGATGTTGCCGGCGAACTGCAGCGCCGGCGAACTGGAACACGCGTGATTATCCTGACTACATTCGCGCGCGCAGGTTATTTGCGTCGAGCGCTCGAAGCTGGAGCTTCAGGATATCTGCTAAAAGACATGCGTTCCGAGGAACTCGCCGAGGCCGTGCGCCGCGTGCAGCAGGGTTTACGGGTGATCGATCCGGAACTGGCGACTGAGGCGTGGGCGGAACCTGATCCGCTGACGGACCGCGAGCGGCAAGTGCTGCGCTTGGCGGGCGACGGTGTGACCAGTGGCGATATCGCAGCAGAACTTAGCCTCTCCGAGGGGACGGTTCGCAATTATCTTTCCGAGGCCATCAGCAAGCTGGGTGCGAACAACCGGGTCGAAGCCGCGCGCATCGCCCGGACAAAAGGTTGGCTTTGAAGTTTGCAGCACGGGCGAGGACGCCCGCGCCCACATTGATGTCAAAACATCCCGCCGGTTTTCACAGTCAGAATGTTTAGTGCGCTCTCCAGTCTGGCGATGGCTTCGGCGAGTTCGGGGTATTCTCCGATTCGTTTCCGCAAAGAATTCAGCAGCTGATGAGCACTTGAAACGTGTTCTACGGCAGGTGTCTGTTCCGGACTCGGGCTGGGCTCGGCCGTATTCTGTGATGGCATGGGGAAAATCACTCCGCGTTGTCAGCCTACGCTGACGATTGGTAATGGGTCAACATTCCATGGAAGCGGTAAAAGCAAAGGGTGAGGTATGAATGAAGGCGAGGTACTGTATGAAAAGGTTTGTATTGACCGGGGCGCCTGGTTCGGGAAAGACGGCCATAATCCGTCAACTGGAACTGGATGGCTTCAGCGTCGTTGAAGAAGCGGCTACTGACATTATTGCGCTGCAGCAGGCCCAGGGTATCGCGGAACCTTGGACGCATCCCTCATTCATCGATGCGGTCGTCGACTTGCAAAAACTCAGGCAGCTTCGTGCTTCCGGCGAACCGGACAAGTTACAGTTTCATGATCGGTCGACCGTCTGCACTGCCGCTCTGGCGGCTTATCTCGGACATCCTGTGTCGGAAGCTGTCGCGCGCGAACTGGAACGGATTAGGACGGAGGCAATCTTTCAAAAACGCGTTTTCTTTATTCGAAACCTTGGTTTCATTACGCCGACCGAGGCGCGGCGGATCAGCTTCGAGGAGACACTGCGCTTTGAACGGATCCACGAAGAGACCTATCGCGACTTCGGTTTTGAAATCGTCTCTATCGAACCGGGACATTTGTTAGAACGCGTAGCTGCGATCAAAGCTGCCATTCCAGAAATGGACGCCCGGTCGAAGTAAATCGTCCGCCTATGCCTATCCTGCTTCGCTGGTCATGATGAACAGCGGCTTCATTTCGAAGCTGCTGAAATGCGGACGCAGCCGGGCAGTATTGTAGTGCTCTTTCACGTTTACGACTTTCTTCGATGCGATGACGGCGTCAACCGGCATGTTGTCGTAGCGGCCGTTCTTGAGCACAACTAGTCGGCCGTGAATGCGATTCAGCAACAAGTCGAGAGCGAGATTGCCGTAGGCCATGGGAACGATCGAGTCGATGGCATCGGGATCGCCGCAGCGAACCAGATATCCCAGCTTCTGATTGATCACGTCGATGGTTTTGCCGTTGTTGTATTTAGGCGACAGCTCTTTCAGTTTTTCCGAGACCAGATCGCCGATGCCTCCCAGCTTTTTGTGGCCAAAGGCATCGGTCGAGTGATCCTCAAAAATCATATCTCCGCCTTCGAACATGGCTCCTTCGGAAACCAGAACCACGGAGTAATGGCTTGGATTCTTGCGACGATCGGCCACCAGCAATTCCGTCAACTGCTCGATATTGAAACGATGTTCCGGGATCACGCAGCGGTTGGCGGCTCCGGCCATGGTTGGGAGCATCGCGGTAAATCCCGCATAGCGGCCGAACACTTCGAGAACGAGAAAGCGCTCGTGCGAGCCGGCGGAGGTTCGCAGGTCGTTGGTCATTTGGATGGTGCGCGTGACCGCGGTGCTGAAACCAACGCAGTAGTCGGTCCCCGGAACGTCGTTGTCCATGGTTTTGGGAATCGCGACTACTTTTACGCCTTCCTGATAAAGGCGCACGCCATAGCTCAGCGTGTCATCGCCGCCGATGGGAATGAGGAAATCGATTCCGAGCCAGTCCAGGTTCTTGAGCACTTCCGGAGTCAGGTCGTTAATTTCGGCGTTGTAGGTTCCCTGCAGATGTGGAGGAACGGCGGATTTCTTAACTTTGCCGGGGTTGGTACGCGAGCTATGCAGAAAGGTTCCACCGGTTCGACCGGCCCTATTGACGATTTCTTCGGTCAAAGTTTGAAAGTTGTCACTGTTGTCGTAGTCCTTTTCGCGGACAATATCGACCAGGCCCGCCCATCCTCGACGCAGGCCAATGACCTGGCAGCCCTCGCGGATCGCCCGGAAAGTAACGGCGCGAATCGCGGGGTTCAAGCCTGGCACGTCGCCGCCTCCGGTCAGGATTCCGATCACTCCTTTTTTCGACTTCACATTCGCCATTTTGAGTATTCCTTACGCTAACCACTTATCTCCTATTTCATCTTACTAAATGGGATAGCGAAAACCTCAGTCACGCGGGCCGCCCTCGGCACTCAAGCCGCGAATGTTAAACTCATTTGTGGTGAAACCTCCAATCCGCCTGCTGGCCGCTGACATTGACGGCACCTTGCTCAACCCTGAATTTCGCATCTCAGACGTAGACATGGCGGCGCTGCGCCGCGCCCATCAGGAAGGTGTGGAAATCATCCTCGTCACCGGGCGACGCCACAAGTTTGCCCTGCCGATTGCCGAACTGCTGGGCTTTGATCTCTGGCTGATCAGCTCAAACGGAGCCGTTACGCGGTCGCTTTCGGGCGAGACCTTTCATCGCGATATGCTGCCCGCCGAGACCTGCCGCAAACTCTGCTCCACGATGCAAGAATTTCGCGGGAACACGGTCCTTACTTTCGATATCGAAAGTAAAGGCGCAATCGTGCTCGAGCACATGCGCGATTTAAGCGAGAGCATTCAGCGCTGGCTGGAGAAGAACCTGCAATATATCGATTTCGTCGTCCCTCTGGAAAAGTCGCTCACGACCGATCCGGTCCAGGCCATGTTTTGCGGGCGCATTGAGCACATGCATCAGGCCCTCGGCGTTTTGGCCGCGAGTGGGCTCGAAAAAGAGATTACCGTGCTGCGTACCGAATATCCGGTGCGCGATTTGTCGATCGTGGATGTGCTGAACCAGGGGTGTTCCAAGGGCCATGCCCTCGAACGATGGGCCAAATATCGCGGCATCCCCCGCGAACAGGTCATGGCCATTGGTGATAACTATAACGACATAGAAATGCTTGCCTTCGCCGGACAGCCATTTATCATGGGAAATGCATCGGAAGAGCTGCGGGGACGGGGTTGGACAGTGACTTTGGCCAATGATCAGAACGGAGTAGCCGCGGCCATTGAGCAGGTGCTGGGGGCGCGGGTCGGAGTGTAGGGCCGCAAGATTCTCTGGCGACATCGTTCAAGTTTCATATGAAGTTATTGGCTCAATTCGCTCTTGGGCTCGGCCTCTTGACAGCGCCGTTGTTTGCCTGTGGGGCCGATCTTGCCGTTCTGACCAACGGCTTTTCCATTCGCCATGAGCGGCGAGAGGTAGTCGGTTCGGTGACGCGTCTTTATTTGGGCGCTGATCGCGATGGGTATGTGGATGTTCCAACCGACGAAATTGATCGCTTTGAAAAAGACTTGTCGGCTCCTGCCGGAGCTACAACACACAACTCACGACCGATGAATGAAGTCATCAATGCCGTCAGCAGCCGGCACCATCTTGATCCGGATTTAATTAACAGCGTTATTCACGCGGAGAGCGGGTTTAACCCGAGAGCGGTGTCGCCCAAGGGAGCGCAGGGTTTGATGCAATTGATGCCGCAAACTGCGTCGAAATTGGGCGTGGCGGACGCTTTCGATCCCGGCGCGAACGTGGAAGGTGGCACGCGATACCTGCGGGAATTGCTGGAACGCTACAACTTCGATTTGATCAAAGCCCTAGCCGCTTACAACGCCGGACCCCAGCGGGTGGAGCAGTATCACGGCGTCCCTCCGTATTATGAAACTCAGGCTTACGTCGCCCGCATCGTCCGCGACTTCAATCGGAAGAAACTAGCGGAGCGAAAAGCGGCGGCGAAGACTGTTTCACACCAGGATTCCGCACGCCGTACTCCAACCGTAAAGCAAGTGTCGCTTCCGGATACAACCGAAAAAGCTTCCCGCTGATCATCAAGAATCGAGACTTCCTCCGCGTAAGTTTTGGCTGACGGGCAGGACGCCCGCCGCTCCATCAAGCCTTCTTGCGTTGACCCTCGCCTCTGCGTCATTTACCTTGGCAGTAGGAGCAATTCTTGAAGTATCTCTGCATTCGGCTCTCAAGCCTGGGGCGCCTCGATTAAATGGGCAAAAAACGTTATCTGGCCTACGCGGTCGTCGCGGCGATTTTTGCTGTCCTGGTGTACATGCAGTTTCGGACGTGGAAAGACTTCGATTGGGCCACCTTCTGGAGCGAAGCGAGGCAGCTCAGCCCGGGTCACATCGTTCTTGCTATCGCGCTGATCTATCTGAGCTATGGGCTGCGCGCACTACGTTGGAAGATTTTTTTGCGACCAGTACGCAAAGATGCTTCCACCGTCGCACTAATTCCTCCAACACTGGTCGGGTTCACTGGCCTGGCCTTGCTGGGACGTCCCGGAGAGCTGATTCGCCCTTACCTGATTGCGCGCCGGACCGGCCTCACTTTCTCTTCTCAGATGGCAGCCTGGGCGATAGAGCGCATTTTTGACATCGGCGGATTCACCGTGTTGATGGTCCTTGCCATCTTCCTTCCAACGGAACTGCGATACCTGCCAAACCCCGAGATTTATCCACGGCTTCGTGTGGGAGGCTTCCTGCTGGTCGCACTGGTAGCTGGATTGGCGCTGGGGGCGCTGTTGATCGCCAAATTTGGGGAAGCTGTCGCCGCCTGGATCGAAGCTCGCTTCGCTCACCTCGCCGCGAACTTAGGGCATCGAGTGGCGCAGAAGGTGCGTGAGTTCCACGGCGGATTGGACACCATCCACAGTCCACTTGCCTTCCTGCAATTAACCGGCGTGTCCATTTTGACGTGGTGGATCATCGCGCTGGCGTATCGCGAGGTGACTCATGCGTACGGCCCCGCGCTCGGGCACATGACGGTATCCAAAGTTCTGCTCTTGATGGGCTCCAGCATGTTGGGTTCGTTGATTCAGTTGCCGGGAGTGGGTGGAGGATCGCAGTTGGCGACCATTTCCGCGCTGCAACACATCTTCAACGCATCGCACGAACTTGCGGCGAGTTGCGGAATTCTGTTGTGGGTGGTCACGTTTGTTTCGGTGGTTCCGGCCGGGTTGCTTCTGGCTCACCGCGAGCGGCTTTCGTTGCGCAAGCTTTCGGAAGAAAGTGAGCAGGAGGAGACTCGCACGGAGCTATCGCCCTCGCCTCCGGCTGCGTGATGCGTATTTGCCACCCGCGTCCCTGCTACAATCAGTTTCGTTCATGTTCCAAGCGCCATGAAGTGTCCTTTCTGCGGGTTCGCAAATGACAAAGTGGTGGATTCGCGCGAGAGCAAAGAAGCCGATTCCATCCGCCGCCGTCGCGAGTGCCTGAAGTGCGGCAAGCGCTTCACCACCTATGAGCGCATCGACGAAATCCCTTACATGGTGGTCAAGAAAGACGGCCGACGCGAGAAATTCGACCGCCAGAAAGTGTTGAATGGGCTGCTAAGGGCCTGCGAGAAGCGTCCGGTTCCGATCGGCAAGTTGGAACAGATTGTGAATGAGGCGGAAGGCTTCGTAATCGAATCAGCGGAGCGCGAGCGTAAAACCAGTGAACTCGGCGAGCTGATCATGAACCGTCTGCGCCGGTATGACAAGGTGGCGTACGTGCGCTTCGCTTCAGTCTACCTGGACTTCAAGGATGTGCAGGAGTTCATGACCGAGTTGAAAGACTTGCTTAAAACAAAGGAACCCGAAGTTCGCGCCAAGCCGGCGGCTAAGAGTTGACCGCCGCTGTAGGGACCTAGCTTGTGACGTCTCGGTTTGCTGAGAAAGACCTTGTCATCCCAAGCGCACCGAACGATCTCGGTTTCACGCGCGATGAGCGAGAACCAGATTCCTGTCGCATTCGCGCCTCGGAATGACAAAGTAAGGGTTGTAAGAACACCGGATGTTGCGGAGCAACTCCTCTACAGTTTGTTGGGCTTTTGACGATAGTTCCTTTTAGAAATATGGCTCATAAAATCACTCTCATCCCTGGCGACGGAATCGGGCCCGAAGTGACGCAAGCCACTGTCCGCATCCTCGAGGCCACCGGCGTGAAGTTTGAGTGGGAAACGTTCATGGCTGGCGCGGAAGCGTTCGAGAAATATCACGAATACATTCCGAAGGAGCTGACAGAATCGATCGAGCGGACGCACGTTGGTCTCAAAGGGCCAGTAACGACGCCGATTGGCGGCGGTTTCGCCAGCATCAACGTCGCGCTGCGCCAGAAGTTTGAGCTCTACGCCAACTTCCGCCCCATCCGCAATCTGCCGCACATTCCAACACGTTATCCCGACGTGGACCTTATCATTGTGCGCGAAAATACCGAGAGCCTTTACTCCGGCCTCGAACACGAAGTTGTCCCCGGTGTGGTCGAAAGCTTGAAAATCATTACCGAGAAAGCCTCGACGCGTATTGCGCGTTTTGCTTTCGAGTACGCTCGCAAGAACAATCGCAAGAAGATTCACGCCATTCACAAAGCCAACATCATGAAGCTCTCGGATGGCCTGTTTTTGCGCTGCGCCCGTGCTGTAGCGAAAGACTATCCCGAGATCACCTACGGCGAACATATCGTCGACAATACCTGCATGCAACTGGTCATGAACCCCTACCAGTACGACATGCTGGTCATGGAGAACCTTTACGGCGACATTATTTCCGATCTGTGCGCGGCGTTCGTGGGTGGACTGGGATTCGTTCCCAGTGCGAATCTCGGCGATCACTGTGCCATTTTCGAGGCAGTTCATGGTTCGGCTCCAGATATTGCGGGCAAGAATCTGGCGAATCCCACAGCCATCTTGCGCTCTTCCCTGCTAATGTTGCGCCATCTCGGGGAGTACGACGCGGCACTTAAGATTCGCAATGCGCTGGAGAATGTTTATCGCACCCGCGACAAGTTGACGCGGGACGTCGGCGGCAAAGCGGGCACTTCGGAGTTCGCCGACTTTATTATCGAGGCGATGGAGTCGGGGAGCGGAGCCCAAGCGACCGAGTCCTCCCACGCCTGAGCCGCTCTCGCTCGACTCGTTTTTGTAAAATCTTTGTCATCCCAATCCGCGTAACATGAGTTCTGCGTTGACTAACCTTTCACTATTCAGTAACATCCTTTTTCACCAAGGAACCCGGGGGAATGGCTTACCCAACACGGCGTATAGGTGTGGTGCTCTTCCAGCTTGGCGGACCTGACACGCTGGAAGCGATCGAGCCTTTCCTTTTTAATCTGTTTTGCGATCCCGACATTATTGACTTCCCGTTTGCCCGCATCGGTCGAAAACCGCTAGCCAAGCTGATTTCCAGCACTCGCGCCAGAAAAGTCCAACATCATTACGCAACCATTGGCGGAGGCTCGCCCATCCGGCGATTCACCGAGCAGCAAGCCCGGGCTTTGCAGTTGAAGCTGACAGAATCTGGTTTGGACGCGCGTTGTTTTGTGGCCATGCGGTACTGGCATCCCTTTACAGCACGAGCGATTGACCAACTTCGGGATGCCTGCTGCGACGAGGTTGTGCTGCTTCCTCTTTATCCCCAATATTCGAGCACGACCACGGGCAGCAGTCTCAACGAGTGGCGACGGCTGTTTCGAGAAGACGTCCCGGTGCAGTGCGTTGATGCCTTCTATCGTCACGAGATGTACCTGCAGGCGCTGGTCGAGAAGATAGACGAGGCTCTGGCCCGATTCGCAGATCCCGCACGTCCGGAAATTGTTTTCAGCGCTCACAGCGTTCCAGTCGCAGTAATCCATAAGGGCGACCCGTATCAGCGCCAGATTGAAGAGACTGTCGAGTTAGTTATGCAGCGCGGCGGTTGGACGAATCCTTACCGCCTCTGCTACCAGAGCAAAGTAGGAGCCAGCAAGTGGCTGCAGCCATCGTTGCACACCGCGTTGCGCGAGCTTGCGGCGAAAAAAAGCCGCGAGGTTTGCATCGTGCCCATTTCGTTCGTTTCCGATCACGTAGAGACATTGGGAGAGATCGATCACGAAGCGCGCGCGGAAGCCGCTAAATTGGGGATCAAGCGGTTCGAGATGACGTCGGGTTTAAACGATTCACCGACATTCATTGCGGCATTGGCCGACTTGGTTGGCACCGCGATAGGAGTTGATTTAGCAAGCGAGCGCAGGGCAGGCTCGCTCGCTGCCGCTGGAGACTGAGAACTAACGGAATTAGAATAGAACAGGGCCAAGTACAAAAAGGGGTGAGGTTGGATGGCAGACGAATCCGCCAATGGTGGCGTTCTGGGGCATCTTCCGCCGTGGCCGCGGAATGCGCTCAATAATTCGGTCATCGCAATGGAGCAGGCCTATCGCCAGCGCAAAGGTCTGCCGTTGCTCAGCGATGCCGATATCGAAGCGTTGAAAGCCGGCCAGCCTATGGCTTGGGAAAGCGGGAACGGGGGAACCGCACCCGCTGCGGCGAGTCCAGCTACTTCGCTTGCGGCGGCATCTGTTCCGCCTGTCGCGGCTCCGGCCGCTACTGCGAGCACAGCCCTCAGTGAAGAAGTCGCCAAGTGGGTGGCGGAAGGTCGGAAATGGAGCAAATCGACCATCGCCGCTGAGCAAGCGCGGCGCGCGCGCAAGAGTCTACCGGCGCTCAACGATGTCGAAATCGCCGCTCTTCTCGGCGAGCCGGTCGCGGAGGCGGCAGCTCCAGCGCCGCCGGTTCCAGCCGCTGCTCCAACACCAACTCCGGCAGTAGCGTCCGGACCCATTAGCGCAGACGTTGCCAAGTGGGTTGCAGAAGGTAGGAAGTGGAGCAAGTCGACCATTGCGGCGGAACAGGCGCGGCGCGGGCGCAAAGGGTTGCCCACTCTTAACGATGCCGAGATCGCCGCTCTGCTCGGGGAGCCAGCCGCTGCTGTCGCAACTCCGGCGGCATCGGCTCCCGTGACAGCAGCACCTGCCGCTGCCCGGCCTGCAGCTGCGACAGCATCGGCGGCTGCCTCCGTTTCCCGCACCGGCGTCTCCACAAGCTATGTCGGCACTCCCGCGGTCGGAACCTCCAGAGCGGCCAAAGCCGGAGGGGTCGCGTCGATCGGTCCGGAGGACAATGAGGTCAATCAGCAGCGCCGGCGCTTGGTTTGGAGCGCGGTTGCGGCTTTCCTCGTGGCTTGGTTCCTCGCATTCTTTCGCTTCTTCCTGCCCCGTACCTTGTTTGAACCTGCGACCAGCTTCAAGATCGGCTATCCCGAGGAATACGGTCTGGGAGTGGATACAAAGTTTCAGCAGAAATACCGCATCTGGGTAGATCGCACGCCGGATCGCATTTTCGTGATCTACGCCCGCTGCACGCATCTGGGTTGCACTCCCGACTGGAAGCCAAGCGAGAACAAGTTCAAGTGTCCTTGCCACGGTAGTGGATACGACAGCGAAGGGATTAACTTCGAAGGTCCGGCGCCGCGCCCGATGGATCGAGCTAAAGTGGAAATCGCGCCAGACGGTCAGATCCTGGTGGATGTTTCTCGGCTCTATCAGTGGCCAAAGGGACAGCCGACTCAGTTCAACGACGACGGAGCGTTCCTGCGGGCATAACGGGTTGCGTGGCGCCGGCGCCCTCGCCCGCGGTTTGCAGGATTGATGAGCACAATTAGAGGAACCAATGCCTGAAGAGAATGGAAACGGCAAAAACGGAAATCGGGTAGGCCTGCTCGAGCGGGTGAAAGCTGGAGTAAAAGAAGATGTCCAGTCACTCAAGACGGACATGCCAGCCAAAGCCAAAGAGCAGATCGAAGGCCTGAAAGATCCCACCAAGACTCAGGTCTTCACTTCGATCTTCCGCCACAAACATGACGACACGCCGCGCAATCGCGCGCTTGGCGTGCTGTCGAACGTCTTTCTGCATCTGCATCCGGCTAAGATCAATCGCGATGCAGTCCGCTACAGCTATACCTGGGGCATGGGTGGAATCACGTTTTACTTATTCATCGTCCTCACATTTACCGGCGTATTGCTGATGTTCTATTACCACCCCAGCAAAGTGCAGGCCTTTCGCGACGTACTCTATCTTGAGCACGATGTTCCCTTCGGCAAACTGCTGCGCAACATGCATCGCTGGGCCGCGCACTTGATGGTGATCGCGGTCTGGTTGCACATGTTCAGGGTTTTTCTGACTGGTTCTTATAAGAAGCCACGCGAGTTCAACTGGAATATCGGCGTACTTCTTTTGGTTTTCACGCTGCTACTTTCGTTTACGGGCTACCTGCTCCCCGACGATCAACTCGGATTCTGGGCAGTCACGGTGGGAACGAACATGGCTCGCGCCACGCCGCTGCTGGGCCACGAAGGCCCCTTCGGCAAAATGCTGGGAATGACTCCGTATAACGATGTTCGCTTTGGTCTTCTGGGCGGCTCGATCGTGGACGCGAATGCGTTGCTCCGCTCCTACATCTGGCACTGCATTGGCATTCCGATCGTGGCGTCAGTTCTGATGATCGTCCATTTCTGGCGGGTAAGAAAAGATGGCGGCATCTCCGGTCCGGCGCCAGTGATGCTGACGTCGGAAGCGGACAAGCCGCGCAGAAAAGTGGAGTAGGCGAGGCGGCGAGACGTAGCAGCTACATCTCTACAGTGGACAAGACTTTCGGTAGAGACGTTGCTTTGCAACGTCTCCATGGCTAGGAGATTTTATGGATTGGCGACAACTTTGGGAGATCTGTTCCGCGCCTGACAACGTGCCGATCGTCGGTTTGATCCCGCTGTTGATCTTCTACATTTATCTGGCGTGGAAGCAAGCCAAGGCCAACGATGAACTCATCGGCGAACTCGAAACCAGCCCCGCGATGGCGAAGACTCATCATCGCAAGACGTGGCCGTTCCGTCCCGGCTGGCAAAAAGAAATTCACGTCTGGCCATTTCTTCTCCGCATTGAATTCCTCGCCGCCATAATCGTTACCATCATTTTGATGGTCTGGTCGATCACGCTGAGCGCGCCACTGGAAGAGCCCTCAAATCCCAACCTCACCATGAATCCCGCAAAAGCGCCCTGGTATTTTCTCGGCCTGCAGGAAATGCTGGTGTACTTCGATCCCTGGATCGCAGGCGTGGTAATGCCGACGCTGATCATCGTCGGGCTCATGGTGATTCCGTACATCGACACCAACCCGCTGGGCAGCGGCTACTACACCTGGAAGCAGCGCAAGTTTGCCATTGGGACGTTTATGTTCGGCTTCGTGATCCTTTGGGTTGCGATGATCATCATCGGGACGTTCATCCGCGGGCCTGGTTGGCAGTGGTTCTGGCCAGGACAAACCTGGGATCACAATCGACTTATTTATGAGGTGAACCGCGATCTGCCTGATCTTTTTGGGCTCACATCGAACCTGGCCAAAGCAATCTTCGGGGCGATTGTGGTCGGGGGCTATTACCTGGCCGGAGGGTTCTTGGTACACGCACTCTTCCGGCGTTACAACCCGAAAGATTATCAGCGCATGAGCCTGCTGCAGTATTCGATCATGATGTTTTTCTGGCTCACCATGGTGGCTCTGCCGCTGAAGATGCTGTTGCGGCTTGCGTTCAACATCAAGTACGTGTGGATAACGCCCTGGTTCAACGTGTGACGTTCAACGTGTGACGTATAAGGAAGCAATTGTCGTTCCGAGCGAAGCGAGGAATCTAGGTGCTCTCCGCAGAAACCGAGATTCCTCGCTTCGCTCGGAATGACAAGCTTGATTTGTTAGCTGTGTTCAACGACTAGAGGGAGAATCTGGTGCCTGAACAACCAATCCCCGAGCAAGATCCAGTAGTCACAAAGTCGTATGCGATGTATTACGTCGTCTCAATGGTCTTGCTGATGGCGACGCTGTTCTGGGCGCTGTGGGACGAAGCTTATGGACAGCGGCCGTGGAAGGCTTTCCAAAACGAATGGAAGCACCGCTACACGGCTTTTCTGGCGAAGGCAGAGCCGGCGTCCGACAAGTCCGTGAAAGCGGTCGAGACGGATCCCCAGTATCAGCAACTGGAGCAAGCCTACAAACAAGTTGACACGGCGACCAGGTCTCAGAGAGACGACCTTCAGAAACAGATCACGAGTCTCAGCGCGCAAATCCTCGCAGTGCAGAATATCTTCACCGACAAGCGGGCTTACGCGAATGCGTTGACCTATCAGATCGAGACTGAGACCAGTTCATCGGGCAAGCAAAGCAAGAGAAACGAACTCGAAGAATATAAAAAGAAACTCTGGACCGTCGAATTCCCCGACGGTCACGAAGAGAAATATGACTTTCGCCAACTGGAAGAAAAGTACAACGACCTCAAGGATCAGCGCACGAAGCTGAATGCCAAACTGGGCGAGGTGATCAAGCCAGTGACCGCGGCCAGCACGGCAATGACGACTTATGTCTCCGATCACATGGTGGATCTGACGCCGACCCAGATCGAGGGCTTGCAGAGAAAAACGAAAGAATGGGACCCGAAGATTGTGCAGATCAACGTGGCCGACGCGAATATAGTCGACCGCTGCGAATCCTGCCACATGGGCATTCGCGAGCCGCTAAAAATCACGCCCGCGGTTATGACTCCGAAGGGTGAAAAGAAGCCCGACGAATATGCGCAGGCTTTTGTTAGCCATCCAAGTCCCGGGCTGTTGAAGATTCATGATCCTGACACATTCGGTTGCTCGCCGTGCCATCAAGGTAATGGCCGCGCTACTACGAGCGTCGAGAAGGCGCACGGAAATTACGAGCACTGGCTGTGGCCACTATTTCCCAAGCAGAACGTCGAGGCCGGATGCCAGACTTGCCACGCCGCCGACATGGTTCTGGTCAGCGGTGATGTGGGATGGACGATCAGCGAAGGCAAAGATCTGTTCCGACAAAAAGGCTGCATGGGTTGTCATCGCTATGAGGGCTACGACAAGGAACCCGAGGATCTGAATACCTTCAGCCAACACATCAGGCAATTGGAGCAGCAGAAAAAGGAAAACTTCAAGCAGGCTGCATACTTGATGAAGCAAGCGGATACGGCGGAAACCAACCAGGAGGCCAACCGATTAAACGATGAGGCCATCGCGCTCAAAGTTTCCAACAGCAAAGCGGACGGCGAGATTCAGCAACTCGACTTTCAGATGCACAGCACGATGCAGGATATGAAGAAGGTTGGGCCGAACTTGAAAGACATTCGGCTCAAGCTGAATAAGAATTGGATTCCGGTGTGGATAAAAAAGCCGACTGACTTCCGTCCCACCACGAAGATGCCAAACTTCCGTCTGACCGATCATCAAATCCAGGCGATTTCGGCGTATTTGTGGCAGTCGGCACTGACCGATCCGCTGCCAAAGCAAAATCCCGGAAACGCAGAGCACGGCAAGGAGCTTTTTGAAGCCCGCGGCTGCCTGGCGTGCCATTCCATCGGCGAAGGCGATCAAATGCAGGGCGGCACTTTTGCCGCGAATCTTTCGCGCGAGGGTGAAAAAGCAAATTACGACTACCTGGTGCGCTGGATTCATAATGCCCGGCAACGCACTCGTCCCTATTGTCCGTACGAGAAGAAAGATATCGGTCCAGAAGATTACGCCAAGAAGGGCTTGCCTTACGTCTTCGACCTGCAGCACAGCCAATGCCCCAACGATGGCCACGAACTGCAAGTACAGAACATGACGGTCATGCCCAGCCTGCGGCTGGCGCCGGAAGATGCGCAGGACATTGCTTCGTACTTGATGACGCAAAAGAAACAGGAGCCGTCTGCTTACGCCGAAGCTTCCTTCATGGATGATCCCGCGTTGAAAGAAGAAGGCAAGAAGTGGATTCGTCACTACGGTTGCTCCGGATGCCATGAAATTTCAGGCATGGAGGATGAAGGTCGCATTGGCACGGAACTCACCTTTGAAGGCAGCAAGCCCATCGAGCGGTTGGATTTCGCCCTGTTCACTGAAACGGCGCAGCGGGGCGGCAAACATGCCGAGCCAATCACGAATCCAGAAGACCTGGCGCGACTCCCGGAGGGTCCGGCGACCGGGCCATGGTACGACCACAAGGGATTCTTTGAGCACAAACTTGCCGAACCTAATATTTTCGACAAAGGCAAGATCAAGTCCGAGACCGAAGCCCTGCGCATGCCCAATTTACACCTGGCGTCGGAGCAGATTCGCGACCTTACAACGTTCCTGTTGGGAAGCGAAGAGAGTTCCCTGCCGGCGCAGTATCAATATCGCCCCGGCGATGCGCGCCGTGATATTCAGGAAGGCTGGTGGGTGGTCAAGAAATACAATTGCATGGGATGCCATCAGTTTATCCCGGGGCAGAAAACTGTTCTCATGGGCCTGTCCCAGTACCGGGAGAATCAAGAGCAGTTGCCTCCCAAGCTCTTGACCGAGGGCGCGCGAGTCGATCCCGAATGGCTGCGCCGATTCCTGTCCAATCCTTCGTTGAGCACGACGGATACAAATCGCAACGGCGTGCGTCCGTATCTGAAAGTGCGCATGCCCACGTTCTCTTTCTCGGACAATGAACTGCGCAAGCTGGTGCGATTCTTCCAGGCGCTTTCGCAACAGCCCATGCCTTACATTCCGGAACAAGTTCCGGTATTGACCGCAAAAGAAACCGATATGGCGCGTAGCCTGTTCTCGAGCACGGCAGCGCCTTGCTTGAAATGCCACGCCACGGGCGATCCGGCGCACGACAAGATTGCGACCGCACCAAACTTCCTGCTCGCTAAGGAACGTCTGAAACCGGATTGGGCTCAGCGCTGGGTGTTGGATCCACAAGCCATTAGCCCGGGCACCTCCATGCCATCGGGATTGTTCCGGCTTGACAAGGACCACTGGGTGTTTGCCGGCCCGACGCCTGCATCGTTCCAGGGTTACGAGGGAGACCAGTCGAAGTTATTGGTGGACTATATTTTTCAGCTCACCCCTGACGAGCAAAAACGCGTAGCCGCATCGATGGGGCGAAACAGTGCCGCAAACCAGACGCCAGCGAAATCCAAGCAGGCTGCCGCTCCTTCTCACCGGGCAAGCAGCGGGGGTTCGCGGTAGAATGTAGGGTTTTGTAAACCGCTAGGGCGGCGCCTGTCGCGAGGGCCCGCATTCGGGACGAGTCTTCGGGATAGCAAGTAAATCTGAATTCGAACTTTGAAAAACGCATTCAACTTTTCACGAAAGGGCGACATCATGAATAAGAAAACATCTGTAGCGATGTTTGGACTGCTCTGTCTTCTCGGCCTATGGCTCCTCGTAGGCTGCAGCAAGAAAGAGGAAACGAACGAAGCCCCGGCTTCCGCACCGGCCAGCACGGCAGCGCCGGCACCGGCAGCCACCCCAATCGATCCCAGCACGGTAGCCTCAGTCAGCGGCACCGTGAAGTTCGACGGTGCTGCTCCCAAGGCCTCGAAGATTGACATGAGCCAGGATGCTGCTTGCAAGGGCACGAACACAGCTGAGACCGTGGTCGTCGATGGCGGGGACGTGGCAAATGTTTTCGTCTACGTAAAAGACGGACTGGGCGATCGGACATTTGCGGTTCCCACCCAGGCGGTCACGATCGACCAGCAAGGCTGCAAATACCATCCTCACGTGCTAGGTGTGATGACCGGGCAGAACATTGAAATCAAGAACGACGATCAAACCACGCACAACATTCATCCCACGCCGCAAGCCAATCGCGAATGGAATGAATCTCAGCCGCCCGCGGCCGCTCCACTCGAGAAGAGTTTTGCCCGCGAAGAAATTATGCTGCCGGTAAAGTGCAACCAGCATCCCTGGATGCGGATGTACATCAACGTGGTCAAGAGCCCGTTCTATGCGGTCACCGGCCCCGATGGCAAGTATGAAATCAAGGGCCTGCCGCCGGGAGATTACACCATCGCATTCGTGCAGGAGAAACTGGGTGAACAGGATCAAAAAGTGACGCTCGCCGCGAAAGACAGCAAGACCGTAGACCAAACTTTCAAAGCGCAGTAGTGCTCATTGCTCAAGAGGGGACAGCCGCCCTCGGCTGTCCCGCCGAGCAAAGCTCGGCAGGTAGTTAGATTGACCGGGAGTAAACATCTGAAATCCCTCGCCACACCGTACAATCGCGCGCACCATCGCTTCGCGGTATTCGTAGCGTGTGCGACTTTTGTGCTCATCATCGCCGGCGCGCTGGTCACCAGCAACGACGCCGGACTTTCCATCCCAGACTGGCCTACATCTTTCGGATCTTTCAGCGTTCCACCTTTGCGTGGAGGAATCAAATTCGAGTGGAGTCATCGCGCAATCGCCGGGTCGATTGTTCTGCTCACGATTTCCATCGCCGCGTGGACGTGGTTCGCTGACCGCCGACGATGGATGAAATGGCTGGGCATCGCCGCTCTGGCCACCGTTATTACGCAGGCAATCCTTGGCGGGCTAACAGTCCTGTTGTTCCAGCCGCCGTGGGTATCTTCAGCACACGCCGCCGTGGCACAAACCTTCTTCTGCATCGCTGTCGCTATCGCCATGTTCACCGGACGCCGATGGGTAGAAGAGGTCCCGCAGATTGAATTCGACAACCGTCGTCCCAGTCTCATTACCCTCACGTGGCTGTCGATCTTCGTGCTTTATGTTCAACTGATTCTGGGTGCGATGTTTCGCCATCACGGCATGAGTTGGTGGCCGCACGTGGCTAACGCCGCGATTGTGACTTTCGTACTCACATGGACCGCGATCCGCGCGCTATCGCGATTCTCGAAAATTGAAGCCGTGCGGCGGCCGGCGATTATCTTGGCATTGCTGCTAGTGGTACAACTTTGCCTCGGTTTCGCGGCGTTTCTCACGCGTATAGCCTGGGGCCGCGATGCGGTCCAACCGGAATTTCCGATGGTAATTTCAACCGTGTCCCACGTCGCCGTGGGAGCACTGCTGTTGGCGACCGCTGTCATCCTCGCCATTCAAGTATGGCGGCATATTCCTGTTTCGTTTGAGGAACACGCAACCAGCCGATCTCGAAAACCGGCAGCTGCTTAACCTACCGGACAGCGTCTCATCGTAGAATAAACTGTGGCCTCTAAAACTCCATTCGCTGTTGCCAGCTCTGAGACCGATCTCGCTGTCGAGCCCGTCATTATTTCCGTGCGCGATGTCGTGCATCGTTATGGTGACCGAGCTGCGCTGAATGGCGTCTCCTTCGATGTGCGTCGGGCCGAACTCTTCGGATTGCTAGGGCCGAATGGCAGCGGAAAAACTACGCTGTTTCGCATACTCTCTACTCTGATGATTCCGGTTGGCGGGCGTGCCGAGATTATGGGATTCGATGTTGCCCGCGACCCCAACGGTTTGCGCCGCCAGATCGGCGTGGTTTTTCAGGCGCAAAGCATCGATGTAAAACTCACTGCTGCTGAGAACCTCTGGCATCAGGGACATCTCTACGGCTTGCACGGAGCGTCACTGAAATCGCGGATTGCTGAAATGCTTGGCCGTGTCGGCCTCGCAGATCGAGCCAACGAGAAAGCAGAGACGTTCTCAGGGGGAATGCAGCGCCGGCTGGAATTGGCTAAAGGTCTGCTTCATCACCCATCTGTCCTGTTACTGGACGAACCCACAACCGGACTTGATCCTGGCGCCCGGCGCGATCTCTGGCAATATCTCGCGATATTGCGTGATGAAGAGCGCGTGACAGTGATCGTCACAACTCATCTTATGGAAGAGGCCGAGCGCTGTGATCGTCTCGCCATCTTGAATCAGGGAAAGGTAGTAGCGCTGGGCACGCCCGATGACCTAAAGCATGAAATCGGTGGAGATGTGATTGTGCTGGATGCGAAGAACCCCGATTCGCTCGCAGAAAGAATCCGCGCCCGCTTTAATCTGGAGGCGCAGGTGCTGCACGGGCAGGTGCGCATCGAACGCGAGAATGGCCATCGCTTCATCACCGATGTGGTTGAGGCTTTCCCGGGTGAGATTGAGTCGATTTCAGTAAGCAAGCCAACATTGGAAGATGTTTTCATTCGCCGCACTGGCCATCGCTTTTGGACGGGCGGCGAGGACGAAGCAGGAAAATAAAAGTGAAGGAGCTCGCAAGCCGATGATGCTGGTGCTTTCGGTGATACTCGGAATCGTGCCGCTCATGGGCGTTGCTTGGATCGTTCTGAAAGCAAGCGTTACCACGGTCGACGGTCTTTTTATGACCCTGATCCTGCTCACGCTTTCGGGTATTCTGTTCCTGAATGCGTATTTAGAGATTCGCGCAAGGCTCAAGAAATCCGCAGCGCCCCCGGCGCAGAAAACGAGTTAATGTGGTCACACAAACTGCAACTTTGCCGGTGCAGGTCGCGCCAATCTCCAGCGGAATCGTGCTTCCCGCTTTTACCCTTTGGTGGCGCGAAATTGTCCGCTTCTACCGCCAGCGCTCCCGCGTGGTCGGCGTGATCGTTTCGCCGCTGCTGTTCTGGCTGGTTATCGGAGCCGGCTTCGGCACTTCCTTTCGCGCCGGCAATTCCCCGGGTCAGCAGCATTATTTGGATTATTTCTATCCCGGCGCACTCATCATGATCGTGCTGTTCACTTCGATTTTCGCCATGATGTCGTTGATCGAGGATCGCAAGGAAGGGTTTCTACTATCGGTCATGGTCGCGCCCGTGCCTCGATCCGCTATAGTGCTCGGCAAGGTGCTGGGTGGAACAACGCTGGCTGCTATTCAAGGCCTGATCTTTTTGGCTTTTGCGCCCTTTGTCGGCGTGCATTTGGGAATCATTGATTTCTTGCTGGTCGTGTTTGTAGTTTTCCTGGTTTCTTTTGCGCTTACCTCTTTGGGATTCGCCATAGCGTGGCCCATGGATTCTACGCAGGCTTTCCATGCCATCATTAATCTTTTTCTGATCCCGCTGTGGCTGCTATCGGGCGCGCTGTTTCCGTTGGCAGGGGCTTCGGGCTGGCTGCGACTCGTGATGCGGCTGAATCCGCTGACCTACGGCGTCGAAGCTCTGCGCGTACTTCTTTATCCGGAGAGCCCGACTGTCTTGCCATTACCGGCCTCGATTGGCATGCTGGCCCTATTTACAATTTTCATGTTTGGGTTATGCTTTTTCCGGGTAAATCGCCGCACTACGAGGCCTGCCGCATGATGCAAGTTCCGCCGCAATTCGCTAATTTCCCGGCGATTGACGCCAGCTTGAACGGTACCAGCGCGGTGTTGTTGCTGGTGGGACGCGGTTTCATCAAGCGCGGGCATATGGCCGCTCACCGCATTGTCATGGTCGCGGCGTTGGCTTCGTCGAGCATTTTTCTCGTGTGTTATTTGTACTATCACTGGCATGTGGGCTCAGTGCATTTTCAGGGACAAGGCTGGTCGCGCCCTGTCTACTTCAGCATTCTGATCTCCCACACAATCCTAGCCGCTGTGATCGTCCCGATGATCATTATTACGCTTAGCCGCGCCTTGCGAGAACGTTTTGATCGCCATCGCGCCATCGCACGCTGGACCTATCCTTTGTGGATGTACGTTTCGATCACCGGCGTGATTGTGTATTTCATGCTTTATCATCTGTTCGCCGCATGAGAAAGCATTAGCACAGAGGCAGCCAGGTACAAGAATTATTCTGTTTCTTCTCTGTGTCTCTTGCAACTCCGTGGTGAAAAGGGCCTTATGGCTGTCGTCAGATTAAAAATCGATGTTTCGGGCACGGTGGGCGATGAAGCCTGGCGCCGACTCAAGCAGTTCGATCAGATCCAGAGTGCGGATTTTGGTCCGCAGTTCGGCAGTGGCGGACGGTGCAATCATCCGGTCAACGCGCCGCACAACAAAGGCGAATGGATTGGCGCTGAAATCCGGCTGCAGACGCCGCTTCTAGCCCAATACGCCGTCTCCCACTATCTGGAGCAGGACCGCGTGCTCGATGCCGATGTGGTGGAGTAACCTTAATCACCGATGTCCTCCCTGCCCAACGCAGCTCCGCAAACTTCGCCCGATGCAAGCGAGACCCCTGACCGGCCACGCAAGCCGCGTATGTCTACGCGCAATCGGCTGCTTTTTTTCCTGACCGCGTGGCTGATTGTCCTGATGCCGTTTTTGTTTTGGTGGAATACCTGGTTCGGCCGCCAACTTTCCGACAAACAACTGGCCGAATATCTGCAGGACGAAAAGCATCCCCGGCACATTCAACACGCTCTGGTGCAAATCGGCGAGCGCATGACTCGGCATGACGCGAGCGTAACGCAGTGGTACCCGCAGGTTGCGAAGCTCGCTTCGTATCCGGTCGAAGAAGTACGCAACACCGACGCCTGGGTGATGGGACAAGACACGACCGGCGCGGGATTCCATGAAGCTCTGCTCAAAATGCTCGCCGATCCATCACTCATGGTGCGAGGCAACGCCGCGCTCTCGCTGGTTCGCTTCGGAGACGCATCCGGAAGACCCCAGATCCTGGAACTGTTGCAGCCGGCCACAGTCACCGCGTCGCGACCGGGAAAGGTAATCGATACCAGCGCTGTCGGAACCGCTATTCGTCAGGGCGGGATTGTTGCTAAATTACAGGAAGGCGGACAGACTACGGAAATCCGCTCGCCAATCACCGGCCGTCTGCGCGCACTATCGGCACAGACCGGACAAACAGTAGCAGCCGGCTCCGAGATCGCGACCATCGATCCGGGTACGGAACAAGTCTGGGAAGCATTGCGCGCGCTTTACCTCGTGGGCCAGCCAGACGATCTTGCCGCGGTTCTCCCCTATGAGCGGGAACTGCCAGACATCCCCGATCACGTGCGAAAGCAAGCCATCGAAACAGAAAAAGCCATACGGGACAGAACGAACCACTAGCCCTTGGCCTGAGTGAGCTTTGATCGACCACTAGAACAACAATGGCCCAAACACTCGGATACGTTGCATTGGTAGTCCGTGATTACGACGAGGCGCTGGCCTTCTTCACACGGTCGCTCGGATTCGTAGTGATCGAAGACAGTGTCGCCAAAGATCGATCCGGCAACGAAAAACGTTGGGTGCTCGTTGGCCCACCCTATTCTCGCGGTACCAGTCTGCTTCTTGCGCGAGCATCGACTCCCGAGGAGGCGAGTCATATTGGCAATCAAACGGGCGGCCGAGTCTTTCTCTTTCTGCACACCGATGATTTCTGGCGCGACTACGGTGAAATGCTGAAGCGGGGAGTGAGGTTCGTAAAAGAACCGCGGCAGGAAACCTACGGCACAGTCGCAGTGTTCGAAGACTTATACGGCAACAAATGGGATCTGCTCGAACTCAAGAAGGTGACCGAAGGCTTGGTCTAACAGCTGAGAGTTGAAAATTGAGAATTAAATCGGCATTACGCCAACTTCTTTTTCCACTTCCACCGTGTCCACCATCACGATCGCGTCCCACGGACAGCCATCGAGGAAACATCCATCCGGGCCTTTGCTCAGGCACTTCTTGCATCCGATACAAAGGATCGGGTCGACCTGAATTCTGCCGAACGGTGGATGATCTTCGTCCGGAACCCAGAACATGCAGTCTTCCACCGGGCAATACTCCACACAGGCCGGAGAACCCGCACAGCCGGTGCAGCACTCGGTGATGACCGCCAACTCCTTTGGTTTCTTCTTTCGAGGAGTCAATAGCCCTTTGGACTTGGGTTCAAACTTAAACTCGTCGGGCACCATCCCAGCGGGTTTCAGGGAGTCTGCTTCAACAGCCATGGCGAGATTATACCGCAGTGGGCGCAATTCTCATCCCCACGAAGTCGGATGGGATTGGGTTCAGCCGGTCGAGGGATCTGGCGCATAGTCTTTGAAACTCGCCATCACAAGAAATCAGTTTCATTTTGGCCTGCCTCGCCGATTCTTTGCGCCCTTCCCGGTCAAAGGCTTCTTCGTTTCTGATATATTGGGCGTCCAGCCCCTAATTTTCTTGAGCGCGCTCGCGTCTTGGCCAGGGGCGGAAGGAGCAGCATTCATGGCAGGAAGAAGCGTCAATAAAGTCATTCTTATCGGAAATCTGGGCAAGGACCCCGAGGTGAAATACACTCAGGGCGGCATGCCGGTGGCCAAGTTCTCGATCGCCACCAATGAACGCTTCAAGGACAAAGAGGGCCAGTGGCAGGATCGCACCGAGTGGCACAACATCGTGGCCTTTCAGCGCCTGGCTGAAATCGTCGGAGAGTATTTGAAAAAGGGCGGCAAATGCTTTATCGAAGGCAGCCTGCGTACCAGTTCCTGGGACGATAAGGAAACCGGCCAGAAGAAATACAAAACAGAAATCATCGCCAATGATTTGGTGCTACTGAGCGGCCGTGGCGAAGGCGCCGGAGATGATTCCGGTGGACGCTCCCGCGGCGCCTCCGCAGGCGGAAACAATTTCGACCAGCGCACACCGGAACCGGAACACGCGGCAGCTTCAACCCCGATCAGCGACGAAGACATTCCCTTCTGACCGGGGCTAAAGCTGACACGACTCAAGTCCGATTCGAGTTACGCCGCCTTTTGACTTAACCGGCTATCGCCAGCCTCACCCACTAGCTTACGAGCCGCCAAAGTCATCATCAGGCGCGTAGTGCCGGTCATGATCATGCTGATGCCGACCAGTGTCCCGATAACCCAAAGCGAACTGACGGGCCACTGATTCCAGATCAAGAAGCCCAGAAATAGAGTAACGATTCCATCCAGCAGCATCCACGGTGAGCTGCCACTTTTGCGGGTGGCGAAATAGGCGACGACGTCCGCGACTCCCTCTGCGAACAGGAATATCCCCAGCACGAGAGTAAAAGTGGCAGTCGCCAAGACTGGATGGGCGATGAAGTAACCTCCGGCCACAATGTAAACGACCGCGACGAGCAACTTCCAGGCAATGTGGCCAATGCCCTGGGACTGAAAGGCGTGGACAAGTTGCACGATACCGTCGAGTACTGCTATCCAGCCAATTACAATGACGACCCCGACGGACGTGGCCATCGGCAGGGCGATGGCAAGGACTCCGAAGATAATCAGTACGATCGACAACACCAGCGAGGCTTGAGACGCGCGTCTAAATCCTGTTTCCAGCGTGGTCATGGCTTCCTCCTATTCGATCACTGCACGGGCAAGTCTCTAGCGTGTCTGTTGGTGTTGTCAACTGGAAATTGTGACGCTGCCGGGAGAACCGTTTCGACTCGGAAAGTCTGTTCTAAAAATACGACCCGGCCATGCATTCAAGTCCCTCAACCGCTACAATACCTGCGGAGATTTTCCAATGACTTCTCTTGCCAGCAAGACCTGCGTACCCTGCCGCGGTGGCGTACCCCCGCTCAAGGGAAAAGAACTCGAAGCGCTTCATCAGCAAGTCCCCCAGTGGAAGGTAATTAACGAACATCACGTCACCCGCACTTTTACTTTTCCTGATTTCAAGCAAGCGCTCGCTTTTGTGAATCGGGTGGGCGCGGTGGCCGAAGAGCAAGGGCACCATCCCGATATTCTGCTGGCCTGGGGCAAGGCGGAAATTACCTTGTGGACTCACAAGATCGATGGATTGACCGAAAGCGACTTCATCATGGCCGCGAAGATTGACGGTCTGCACGCGGCTTGAGCCTCATTTCCAACTGACGTCTCCGACGTAACAAACTTTGAGACGTAACTCCTCGACAGGATCAGAAAATGAAACCTCTATCACGCATTCTGGCTGTGCTGGTGCTCACCGCGGCTGCCTTTCCCCAAGCAGATCAAATTGCTCCAAACGAGAATCTGGTTTCCGAGGGAATTCCGAAGATTCCCACGTCATTAGCCGAAACCATCGAGCGCTACACGAATTTTCGCGCCGCCGTTTTGGACAGCTGGAATCCGACGAGACGCGAAATGTTAATTGCCACGCGGTTTGCCGATACTTATCAAGTCCATATGGTGAAAATGCCGGGCGGCGCGCGCACCCAACTGACTTTTTATCCAGACCGAGTGGCTGGCGCTCTTTATCCGCCTACCAAAGATGATTCCTTCGTGTTCTCGAAGGATGTGGGTGGCGGCGAGTTCTATCAACTTTATCGTTATGACGTAGCAACGGGAAACGTCACCCTGCTTACCGACGGTAAGTCACGTAACACGGATCCGGTGTGGAATTACTCTGGCGACAAACTGGCTTACACCTCCACGCGCCGCACCGGGAATGACCTTGATTTGTATGCCATCGACCCGGCGAATCCGAAGACGGATCGACTGGTGGCGCAACTCGCGGGTGGTGGCTGGCAAGCTTTGGACTGGTCGCCTGACGGAAAGAAAATTCTCGTGTCGGAAGAAATCTCGGCCGAGGAGACTTACCTCTGGATCGTCGATGCCACCAGCGGAGACAAAACGCTCATCACACCCAAGGGTGGGCCAGCAAAGATTGCGTACAACAGCGGCCGCTTCAGTAAAGATGGTAAGGGCATCTACGCGACAACGGATAAGGATTCGGAATTCCTGCGTCTGGCCTACATTGATTTGGCAACCAAAGAGCACAGCTATCTCACCAGCAAGATTCCCTGGGATGTGGAGGAATTCGAACTCTCCTATGACGGTAAGACGATTGCATTTGTAGCCAACGAAGACGGCTTTGGGGTGTTGCACTTGCTCGACACTAAAAGTCGCAAAGAGAAACCGGTCCCAAGCCTGCCTAAAGGCGTGATCTCAGGCGTGAGTTGGCACAAGAACGGTCGCGACTTGGGATTCAATTTGTCCTCGTCTCGCTCGAGTTCCGACGTTTACTCGCTGGATGTGCAAAGCGGAAAGGTGGAACGATGGACCTTCAGCGAAACTGGAGGATTGAACACCGCGGACTTTCCCGAGGCCGAACTCATCCACTGGAAATCCTGGGACGCGCGCAGCATCAGCGGCTTTCTCTATCGTCCTCCAACAAAGTTCACGGGCAAGCGGCCGGTAATGATCAATATTCACGGTGGCCCTGAAGGTCAATACCGGCCTGGCTTCCCCGGTCGTTGGGACTACTACATGAACGAGCTGGGGATTGCGATGATCGCGCCCAACGTTCGCGGCTCGACCGGCTATGGAAAGACATTTCTTTCCCTCGACAATGGTTTCCGGCGCGCTGGGTCGTATCAGGACATCAATGCGCTCCTCGATTGGATTCAGACTCAGCCTGATCTCGATTCCAGCCGCGTCCTGATAACCGGCGGCAGCTACGGTGGTTTTATGACGCTGGCCGTCGCTACGAATTACAACGACCGCATCTGCTGCTCGGTCGATGTTGTTGGTCCGTCTAATCTGGTCACGTTTCTCGAGCACACTTCGGGATACCGTCAGGATCTGCGACGCGTGGAGTACGGCGATGAGCGCGACCCCAAGATGCGCGACTTCCTGGAGAGCATTGCCCCGTTTAACAACGCCAAGAAGATCACCAAGCCGCTGTTCGTAATCGCCGGGAAGAATGATCCGCGAGTCCCGGTGAGCGAATCGGAGCAGATGGTTTCAATCGTTCGGCAGAATGGCACACCGGTCTGGTGGCTGATGGCAAAGGATGAAGGTCACGGCTTTGCGAAGAAGGCAAATCAGGATTTCCAGTTTTATGCCACGGTGATGTTTGTGAAAGAGTATCTGCTGAAATAGCTGACTGATGCGGCTGAAAGCTGACGGGCGAGAGCCTTTATAATCTTTTCATGCTCGATGAGAACGATTTTCGCAAACAGGCCGACGCCGCCCTTGAGTCCCTCAAACAGAGTCTGATTACCGCTGAAGAATCCGCTGATCTTGAGGTCGAGGACCAGTCGGGAGCTCTGCACATCTCTTTCGAAGACGGCTCCCGGTTTGTCATCTCGCCCAATGCGCCAGTTCGGCAGATTTGGATTTCCGCGCTCGCCACAAGTTTCAAGCTGGATTGGTCGGACGCGAGTCAGGTCTTTGTCCTGCAGAAGACCGGAGAAGAGCTGAAACCTTTAGTGTCCCGTTTGATCAATCAACAACTGGGAGAGGAAGCGGTGACTCTGGCTTGAGGGGACCGATCTAAGCTCCCCCTGCAGATCCTAATTTGTACTTCAAGTGCCGCGCGATCAGTTGGCCGTGGAAGCGTCCGTTCTCGATAAAAATTTCGTTCGTTCGAGAACCGGCAACAATTACCCCCGCCACATAGATGCCGGGCACATTGCTTTCCAGTGTTTCCGGATCGCACACCGGTCGGCATTGCTCGGTCGAGAGCTCGATGCCCATCGAGCGCAGAAAATCATAATCAGGATGGTATCCAGTCAAGGCAAAAACAAAATCGTTCTTCACGCGAACCATTCCCTCGGGCGTGTAGATCACGACGTGATCGGCCAAGATTTCTCCCACTGAACTGTTGAAATAAGCTTTGATCTCACCATTCTTGATGCGATTCTCGATGTCTGGCAGGATCCAGTACTTCACGTGGTGATGCATCTTCGGCGCGCGGTGGACCAGAGTCACGCGCGCTCCGTGCCGCCACAGATCGAGGGCCGATATCGCAGCGGAATTCTTTCCTCCGATGATCAGAACATCGTTGTCGAAGTACGGATGAGGCTCGCGGTAGTAGTGAAACACCTTGGGCAGATCTTCTCCGGGGATGTTCAGCATGTTTGCCAGATCGTAATACCCGGTCGCGACGATCAGCTTGCGCGTGTGATAGTCGTAAATTCTACCCAGCCGATCAGTGGTTGTAACCTGGAAATCCCCGTCCTGGCCGTTCACGGTTTTCACCCACTGATATTGCGCGATCGGCAAGCGATAATGCTCGGCTACCTTCCGGTAATACTCGAGCGCCTCTTGACGCGTGGGCTTCTGGTTGGCCGTACTGAACGGAATGTCGCCGATCTCGAGTAATTCCGGCGTGGTAAAAAAAGTCATGTTGGCTGGATAGTTGAAGATCGAATTCACTACGCAGCCTTTATCGATCGCGAGCGCCTTGAAACCGGCCCTCTGCGCTTCAATGGCGCAAGCCAGGCCGGTAGGACCGGCCCCTATCACCAGCACATCGACCCGCATGCTCGAACGCGAGTCCAACTGCGCGCGCGGGAGCGTGTCGGGAACCAGTAGAGCGGCGTCGGACATTTGCTTTGTGACCAAAGTTATCTCTGGAATTGAAGAGAAAGATTCTAGCACGCAGTGAGTTCAAGCCGAACCACCTTCCATCGCGCCGGACAGTATCGCCACACACAACTCTTCTGCACAAAGGTTATAATTTTTGCTTGCTTTCATACCTTTAGGTACCGGTCAGGAACCCTCAATGGCAATCTCCGCCGAACCCACCACTCGCACGCGTATTGAATCCGACAGCATGGGACAAATTGAAGTCCCGGCCAATGTTTACTGGGGCGCGCAGACGCAGCGCTCGCTTCTCCACTTCGACATTGGACGCGACGTCATGCCGCCAGAACTGATCCGTGCCTTTGGCATTCTCAAGAAGGCATGCGCGCTTGTGAACCAGGATCTGGGCAAGCTTCCCGCTGACAAGGCCAAACTCATCGTGCAGGCCGCAGACGAGGTCATCTCCGGCAAGCTCAACGATCAGTTCCCGCTGCGCATCTGGCAGACCGGCAGCGGCACCCAGACCAACATGAACGTCAACGAGGTCATCTCCAACCGCGCCATTGAGATCGCTGGGGGCGAGATGGGATCGAAGAAGCCGATCCATCCCAACGACGACGTGAATATGTCGCAGTCGTCCAACGACACTTTTCCCACCGCGATGCATATCGCGGCCGCAGAGCGAGTCAAGAATGCGCTGATTCCCGCCATCCAGAGCGTTCACGACGCGATCGCGGCCAAAGCCAAAGAATTCCACGACGTAGTCAAGATCGGCCGCACCCATCTGCAGGATGCCGTGCCTCTGACTTTCGGGCAAGAGTTCGGCGGGTGGGCCAGTCTATTGCAACGTGATATCGAGCGGCTGAAACAGGTACTCGGCGGCCTCTACGATCTCGCCATCGGTGGAACCGCGGTGGGCACAGGGCTAAACGCTCATCCTGAATTCGCGGAGAGAGCCGCGAAGAAGATCGCCGAACTCACCGGACTTCCCTTTCGTTCCCATGGCAACAAATTCGCCGCCCTTTCGGCGCACGATGAAATTGTGTTCGCGCAGGGCGCGCTCGAAACGCTGGCCGCGTCGCTGATGAAGATTTCAAACGATATTCGCTGGCTGGCTTCTGGTCCACGTTGCGGCCTTGGAGAATTATCCATTCCAGAGAACGAGCCCGGCTCTTCGATCATGCCCGGCAAGGTGAATCCCACGCAGTGCGAAGCCATGACCATGGTCTGCGTGCAGGTTCACGGCGCCACGGCGGCGGTTGGATTTGCCGGCTCCCAAGGCAATTTCGAGCTCAACGTGTTCAAGCCAGTGATCATCTACAACTTTCTGCACTCGGTCACGCTGATCACCGACGCTTGCCACGGCTACGTCGAATACATGATCAAGGGCATCGAAGTTGATCGCGAGAAAGTTGATTGGTACGTGAAGAATTCATTGATGCTGGTAACAGCGCTAGCCCCGAAGGTTGGATACGACAAAGCAGCAAAAATCGCCCACACCGCCCACGTCGACAAGACTAGTCTGCTCGATGCAGCGCTAAAGCTCGGCTATCTTACGAAAGAAGAATTCCATCTATTAATGAAGCCAGAAAAGATGACGCGGCCTTAATCGACCAGTCTCAGTCCGGGTCGTACACTCCGTTGCCGTATCCTTTGCGCCGGATGTCTTCCTGCATCTGCTCAAGCTTAGTTTTTTCCTGGGCAAGCTGACGCTGCGCCGCTTCGTATTGCGCCTTCAAGTTTCGCCCCCGGTCGCACCAGTCTTTGTAATAAGGTGTGTAATAAGTCGAAGTCCAGCACGCCTGCGCTTCATCATCCTGGGCGAACCCAGTGCTCCACGCCGCGAACTCGTTCTTGAGACTTGTGATGTGGTTCTGGATATCGATAATCTTGCGCTTCTCTACTCTGACTTGACTCTGGAATTTCTTGCCTTGCGCTTCGAACCGTTGTACTTCTTGTTGATCCTCTTCATCAGTGGCCTTGTCGCGGGCGGCTTGCTCTGCGGCGTCGTTCGGTGTTGGCGCAGACTTGGCCGGAGGCGGATTGCTGCCATCGTTTAAATCGTGGTTTCTGATTATTTTGATCGGCGGAGCGGATTCACGCGCTTGCCTTGCGGCGGCGGCCGCAGCGTCGACGGCAGATGGTTTAACCGGGCCTGGGTTTGCTGGTTGCGGGTTCGCCGGCTGCGTAGTTGCTGGTTGTGAACTGGTTGGTTGCGTACCCGTCGATTGCGAAGAGTTGGCTTGCTGGCTGGTTTGACCGAAGGCCAAAGCCGCCAGTAGAAGCCATCCGACTATCCCCAAGCGATCACGAAGGCGCATAGACCCTGATCATATCGCCGCCTAAGCCTTCGAGCGGAGGTTTTGCGAGTAACGTCCGGCCTTGTACTTCCGGGCTAGACCACAACCTGATGTGATTCCACGCTTTCGAGCGGCTCAGTCCGCCTTCGCAACCGACAGTTCCGAGTGCTTCCCGGCATCCGCAGGACGTGTCTTGGGTGTCGTGGTTATGGCAATGACGCTCGCCAACACAAACAGTGCTCCCAGAAATGTGCGAGGACCAACCGATTCGCCTCCGACAAAATATCCGAGAGCAACGGCGACCACGGGATTTACGTAGGCGTAGGTTCCCACTTTCGTTGGCGATTCGTGGTGCAGCAGCCAGACGTAAGCGGTAAAACCGACGATCGAACCAGCGACGATGAGATATAAAAGCGCGTACCAGGCCTTCGCCGAAACCGTCTGCAGATGAAAACCAGCGAACTCACCGGAGAGCGCGGCCAGCGCGAACAGTTGAGCTCCGCCCGTGAGCATTTGAGCGGCTGCACTCATCGGCTTCGATGCCGGAAGCGAAAGCTTACGCGTGAGAATTGTCGCCACCGACCAGGTAAACGCCGCCACCAACAGTGCCAAGGCGCCGGCAGGATTGATGGGAACTTCTCCGAACGAGAACGAATGAAGGGTCAGCACAGCAACCCCGCACAAACCCACCAGCAGTGCCAAGCCGAGTCGAACAGTAAGACGCTGTGTGCGGAGAAATATGATTTCGAGCAGCGTGATAAATACCGGGATCGTGGCTAGCACGACTGCGGCAATCCCCGAGGGAACGCGCTGTTCGGCCCAGAACAAGCAACCGTAATCGACAAGGAAGATTAGTGTTCCTAGCAGTGTCGCACCGGCCCACTCGCGACGGTTCGGCGATGGCGTGCCCTTCAGCCGCAGCCAGCCGTAGAGGACGACACCGGAAATGAAGAATCGCATGCCTGCCAGCAGGAATGGCGGCACTTCCTGTACTCCGATACGTATTGCCAGGAACGTCGATCCCCAGACAAAATAAATGATCCCAAATGCAAGAAGGACCTTCCACGAAGCTGGACGCGCGGCGGTTTCCAATCTGATCTCCCCTTCGGAATTGGACGCGACTGGGTTATAGATGGTTCGGTGGCTTCCGAGGAACCATGCGGTCGAGATAAAAGTTTTTGATGGGACCGAGGGATATCTTTTATGGTCGGGTCGTTTTTCCAAAGGTTAACCCGCTTAGCTTTGAGACCAGTTCTGCGCTGATGCCTTTCGATGCCACCAACACCTGAAAACTTTCTCCCATGCCTGCAGGCGTGACCAGGTGTTTTAATTGCAGAGCAACTTTGGCGTGTTCCTGCGGCAATCGGCATCCTTCAAAAGCGTCGGCGAATTGATTGTGCTCGCCGATTCCCAATAGAAATTGCGACTGGGTGAGCAAGGGCTGGACCTGCATTCCTTGTTCCTCGGCCGCGGCTGCGAGCACTGTGAAGTTCACGTGGGCGGTGATGTCCTGTTCTCCCGGCGCTTCGTAAGGATTCGCGCTCATCGAGTGTTGGCGATAGGCAGCGATGGTACCCCGATGTCGCCCAGCGAGCTGCTCTTGTCGAGTGTAGCCGTAGTCAATTGCGATAATGAACCCTCGTTTTATCGTAGCGGCAATCTGGGACATGTAACGTTGCGCGATCAGGGAAGCTTCGATTCGCTCACCGGCCTCGGGATGCACGCCGTAGCGGTCGAGAAACTCCAATGCCTCTGCCGATGCAGGCTGCCAGGATTCGAGCAATCGTCCGTCTTTTTCTGAGATGCGCAACTCGCCCTGCGAGCTGAGAACCTCGACTGGAAGTGCGTCAAAGAATTCGTTGCCGAAGACGATGATAGGAACCTCAGCGGTTAAAGGCCTCTCTAAAGCGGCCTCGCTCGGCAGGACTGCCTCGCCGTCTGAACAGAGGGAAGCCTTCCCTGCTGCGAAGTGCTGTTCCAAGGTCGCTTGCAGCCGCCCTCGCAGAGCGGGCGAGCTTTCCGCCAACGAATAATGCACTGCATCAAAAAACGCCGGAAACTTTTTTCGCGACCAATCCAACACATCCTGTGCAAACAATCCGCGGCCCGGCCCAATTTCCAAGATTTCCATCCGCTCCGGCGATCCCAGCGCACGCCACATCTCGTCGAACTGCCGCGCCAGAAGGCGTCCGAAGACCGCATGCACATCGCTGGAGGTATAGAAGTCACCGGCCTTGCCAAACTGCTCGGCGTTCCGCGAGTAGTAACCCAGTGCAGGATCGTAAAGGCACATCTCCATGTACCGGGAAAACGGTATCGGCCCACGCTCCCGAATTTCCTGTTCAATCTTCTGCCGCAGGGTCACAAGCCGTCCCGTTGACGCTCAAGACGATCTTGCGGCGTACGAATAAACATTTCGACCAGATAGTCGTGCAAACAATCGTAGAGCTGCCGCTGCAGGGTCCACTCGAATTGAGAGCTGTCCAGATCGCGTGGATGGAAGTCGAAGTAGTAAGTGTGCACCGGCACCGGAGGATTCTTGAACTGGATGATCAGTTCAACGCCATCACCCTTGGCTCGGGCGGAGAACTCCAGCAGGGGATGCTCATAAAGACGGAGTTGGGCAAGGACGCGATCAAGGCGGACATTCGCTGACATAGGTACCGAAGCTGATTCTAAAGTAATTGTCGCTGTCGTACAGGAAACCTGTACAATAGACTAAGGAGACAAACTTGACGGAAACCACATACACCAATCTTCGACAGAGCCTCGCCTCCGTACTCGATCGCGTCGCGAATGATCGCGAGGTCGTAATTGTCCGCCGGAAGGGCGAGAAGACAGTAGCGATGGTCCCAGCGGACGAACTCATGGGCCTGATAGAAACCGCTCACCTGCTGCGATCGCCCAAGAATACCCAACGCTTACTCACCGCCCTGCGGCGGGCTGTGGGGCGAAAAGGCAAGCCGGAGCCTATCGAAAAGCTGCGTCGGGAGATGGGACTTGGCCCGAACCGGTGAACGAGAAGCGATATTCCACCCGGAGTTTCGCCAGGATCTGCGTTACTGGACAACCACAGACCGCAAGGTGGCACTGCGAGTCTTCGAACTCATAGAAGCGGTGCTGCGAGATCCCTTTACAGGTATTGGAAAGCCGGAACCGCTCAAGTACGTACTTGCAGGCTGCTGGTCACGAAGAGTCACCCAGGAACATCGACTCGTTTATCGGGTGAGTGAAGGCAGGATCGACTTCCTGCAGGCCCGATATCACTACTAGATGGTCAGCGCGGCGAGGACCCGCCACATGCCCACCCCATCCACGCCCGTTTTTTACAAATTGTTACAACTCGCTATCCGGCGGAATGTCTATCCGTCTAAATGCTCGTTTTCCTCAATCCAGTTCCGGTGGACGTTTCCCCGGAAGACAATTCAAAAGCGGAGGTTATTCCATGCTTAAACATTTTGTCGTTGCTCTGGTTGCAGTCGCAGGATTCTCGTTGGGAAATCCGTTGTGCCGAGCGCAGTCCGCGCTCTTAGACTTGCCTCGGGATAGCCAGCACTCCGCGGTGACGCAGCGCATTGGAATCACCGACATTACGATTAGCTATTCCCGGCCGCTGGTCAAGGGACGACCTATCTGGGGCAAGCTTGTGCCTTATAACGAGGTCTGGCGTACTGGAGCGAATGAAAACACGACCATCAGGTTCACCGACGATGTATCGATCGAGGGAAAGCCGCTGGCGAAGGGCGTCTACGCGCTCTTTACGATTCCAGGAGAAAACCAGTGGACAGTCATTTTCTCCAAAGTCCACACAGCGTGGGGCAGCTTTACCTACAACCAGGCTGACGATGTACTGAGGGTGACTGTAAAACCACAGACGACGGAGCCTCAAGAAGCATTAGCTTTCGACTTCGACGATGTGAAGGCGGATTCGGCCGTCGCCACGCTGCGCTGGGAAAAGGTCGCAGTTCCGTTCAAGATCGACGTGAATGTGCATGACATCGTGCAGGCCAGCCTGCATAACCAGCTTCAGGGGCTGGCGCAATACACGTGGGAAGGATGGGACGACGCGGCGACCTATCTGCTCACAGCCAAATATGATCTCAACGAAGCTCTGCAATACGAAGAGACGTCGATCCGAACCGAGCCGCGATTTGACAATTACTTGACCAAATCACAGATCCTCGAAGCCATGGGCCGCAAGGATGATTCTGAAATGGCTAAGAAGCAGGCGCTAGACCGGGCAACGGCGGCTCAACTCTACGGTTATGGACGCTTACTTCAGGGTCAGGGGAAACAGGATGAGGCTTTTGACTATTTCCGTCAGGCGGCCAAGAAAGATCCGAATGACTGGGTGGTTCACGACGGCACGGCGAGAATCTATTCGGCCAAGGGCGACTACGACAATGCGCTCAAGGAGATTAAGATCACGCTGGCCGGCGCTCCCGACAACCAGAAGATTTTCTTTGAACCCATGGTGAAGAAGTTGGAAGCAAAGCAGGACATCAACAAGAACTAGCGCGATAAGCGCCGGTCGCTAATCGCCAGCCTTGGCGACCGGCGCTCTCTTCTCTTCAGTTTTCTGGTCGGGATAGTCGTACACTCCGCGCCCGGCTTTGCGGCCTACGCGGCCGGCTTTTACGTACTGCACCAGAAGTGGCGCGGGCCGGTATTTCTCGCCTAAACTCTTGTGGAGATATTCCAAGATTGAGAGCCGGGTATCCAGTCCCACCAAGTCCACTAACTCAAACGGTCCCATGGGATGATTTAACCCCAGCTTCAAAGCTTTATCGATATCCTGCGCGGATGCAATGCCTTCCTGCAGCATGTAGAAGGCTTCATTCCCGATCATGGCGTTGATGCGGCTGGTGATAAAGCCGGGAGATTCCTTAATTACTACGACCTCTTTGCCCATCCGCCGACCGACTTCGGCTGCGGTCGCCAGCGTGTCGTCGTCGGTCTCGAGCGCACGGACAACTTCGAGCAGCTTCATTTTGTGAACTGGATTGAAGAAATGCATTCCCACGCATTTCTTAGCTCGATAGGTGACGCTGGCGATCTCGGTGATGCTGAGCGAAGAGGTGTTCGAAGCAAGAATGGTTCCCGGCCGACAGAGTTTGTCGAGCAGGGTGAAGATCTCAATCTTCGACTCCATTTCTTCGGGCACTGCTTCGATTACCAAATCTGCTTCGCGCGCGGCTTCTTCGACGCTGCCCGCGTATCGCAACCGGCCGAAGGCAGCGCTGGCATCTTCGGCGGAGACTTTACCAATTTCCACGGCCTTGTCGAGGTTACCGCGAATCTCGTTCTCCGCCCGGCGCAGGGCATTGGGCAGCAGATCTTCGAGGATCGTATGATAACCGCCGAGCGCGGCCACATGCGCGATCCCCCGGCCCATGGTTCCGGCGCCGATGACGGCGATGGTTTGGACCTGCGCCACTACTGCCCCTTTTCCAACCGAACTACAAGAGCGTCGAGATTGGACCCGGCCGCCTTCAGGCTTTCAGCTAGACGTTTCTTTTCGTCAGTTTCCATGGCTGCGACGAACGCGTTGATGCGGCGTAGCGTGGTCGTAATGTCGTCCACGTAGTTGATCAGGCGAATCAATTCTCCGGAAGTTCCCATGATGATTTCTGCTCCAGTGCCCGCGATCGGGCGATGACGCTTTTATTATGCGCTCCGCACTCAGGAAAAACCGGTACTTGAGGGCGAACTCACCATTTTCAATGCTTGGAAGAAATTAGTAAAGGCAGGTTGGTTTACGAGGAGCTTCTTTTCCCTTCCAGCCGGGCGTCCCGTTGCGCTCGCTTCTTTGGGCGAGACGCTGGAGTTGCCCTGCATGCACGCCAGCCACCCAATCGTACGTGGCCGCTGGGCCGACCCGCGGGTCGCTGGTAACATGGGCGTCACGCAAGGCATGCACGTACGCCCGATCCTGCTCGATCCGTGCGTGTATCTGATCAGCTCCGCCGATGGACCCGTGGCCGGGGATGAAGACATCGACATCGCCCGCCACGCCCTCGAGTAGCCGCAGGCCAGCGAGGTAGTTCTCGATCGGGTCAGCCGTGTCGTTCAAGTCGAGCAACGGAATCAAGAAATCAGAAATCATGTCACCGGCCACGAGAACCCCGCGTTCCTCAATCCACAGCGCCGCGTGGCCCGGGGCGTGCGCTTGATGCTCGACAATCCGGACTCGAGGGCCATCCCAGGGAATCTGCGCCGCCTCGGCGGGCAGGGCGGCAATGAGGCCGAACAGATCCAGCGATACCTGCGGGGCGATGTCCGGCGTTATAAACTGGGCGGCGATGCGGGCCTTCGCATCTGCGTCCGTCAGCCGCCGATCTCGAACAGTGGCCGCGCATCGTGCCGTGCCGTAACGGGGCGCTGCGCCGAACCGGTCGTGCCAGAGCAGGTGATCCCAATGTGGATGCGTAGAGAACCCTGCCGCAACCGGCTGATCCAACTCGCGAAAGTCGTCCGCGAGGGCAGCCATTTCGTAGCCGAGTATCCCGGGGTCGATGAGCAAAACACCAGCCCGGCCTTGCACGACAACAGTGTTGGTCTGGCAGAACTCGCTCTGCTGGATCAGCACCCCCTCCGCGACCTGCCTCAGCATGGGTGGTTCCTTCCGCTTGTAATTTGCAACTGCTTTCGAGACTGTAGTACTTGGCGGTAATAGAATGCAAGCAGTCTGGGCGAAGCGTATGAGACGCGGCTGGGGTGCCTTTTGGCCCGAGGCTTACCGCCGTCAAGGAATAGTCGCCCCTGTTGTTAATAGCCTTTACGCTCAGTCCGTGCACTGAAAGTATCTTCATGCTGAGTTTCCATGGTGAGACAGGTGTACGATGCAGTATGAAACGAATCGGCGCTCTCTTGCTACCGGGCAGCACTCTTCTGGTCGCCTTGCTAGTGTTCCAGGGCTGCAACGCACTCAATCCCCTGTGCGGAAGTTCTCGACCGGCGCCGATCATTGGCTCCCTTTCTCCGAGCACGGTTACGTTCGCGGAAGTGCAACAAGGCTTTCTACTGACTGTGAATGGCAGTCAGTTTGTTTCGTCTTCTGTCGTCGTTGTTAACGGGACGACACTAAGCACTCTGGCCACCAGCAGTCAGCAGTTGCAGGCCACAGTTACAACTTCCGTGGTCTCTGCCCCTGGAGCGGCAAGCGTGACGGCCAAAACTCCAAGCGGGAACTCAAGCGATCTTGGCTGCTCGAGCGGTGGGACTAGCCAGGCCCTCGTCTTGACTGTCACCTAAAGCAAAAACAACTCTCAAACTTCGAGAACAGATGGCGCTGAAAACCTCAGTCAGGCGTCAATGAGTGCTAGAGAGATATAAGGACACTCATCAGCGGATGCGGGAAAAAGAGGATTACTCGGAACCTCGAAAATGATTCCTGAGACGACAAGAAAGCCGCCCCTTCGCAGAGGCGGCTGAGAATGTTACTGCCAAGTTCACACCCTACTTCAGCATGTGGAACGGCACGTTGCTGGTTAACACGCCGGTGGGCGTGGTCACGGCCGGTCGGTAACGACGCCAGTCTTCTCCCCTACGATTTTTTCTCCATTGCAACTTATGGAAGCCCTGTTCCGTAAAAGCAGTTGGGGGGCACATCAATGACAGCTCAAGAAATGACAATACGACGTGATTCTCAGACACCGCCAGCGGACTCGGCAACCAAGCGAATTTTCATTGGTCCGAATGGCTTGCGCGCGGGATGGCGCCTGCTCATCTTCATGGCGATCCTAATGGCAATGTCGGCCGTGGCGCGAATGATCCTTAAGCGCTTCTTCCCGGCCGCGCTGGATCCAGTGCAATTGACACCGATGAGAATCATCGTGCCGGATCTACTTGTCTGCTTCATTCTGGCGGTTGCGGCCTGGATCATGAGCAAGATTGAAGGCCGCAGGATGGGCCAATATGGCCTTCCCAGGAGCGAAGCGCTGGGGAAAAACTTTCGCGTGGGATTATTGATAGGCCTGCTCGCTACCAGCACTACGGTGCTTGCAATTTTCGCCCTGAATGGCGTCCGGTTCACCAGTGCGGCGATCCATGGCACCGCGATTTTGACCGCAGCGGCCGCCTGGGGGCTGGCATTTTTGCTTTCCGGCTTCGCCGAGGAATTCTTGTTTCGCGGATACGCGCAGTTCACACTGACCAGTGGCATGGGATTTTGGCCGTCCGCATTTTTGCTCTCGGGTTTATTCGGGTTGGTTCACGGCACCAATGGCGGAGAAACCGTTTTGGGAGATCTGTCGGTGGTTTCGTTCGGTTTGTTGTTGTGCCTGTTTCTCCGCCGCACAGGAAACTTATGGTGTGCGGTCGGCTTTCACCTGGGATATGACTGGGGTCAGACGTTCTTGTACGGTGTTCCAAATAGCGGCTTACTACCCTCCCAGAGTCTTCTCAGCGCATCGTTGAGTGGGCCGCGCTGGCTGACCGGCGGAACGGTCGGGCCCGAGGCCAGTATCTTTTGCCCGATCGTCCTGGCCATCGTGGCAGTCGTATTCAGCTTGAAATACCGCGAGGCGCGATATCGACCGTTGAGCGCGCCGTCAGCTTCCTGAGTCGAGCCCAGGGAGTCGTGTCGAAGATCACGCCAGCAAACGAGTCAGCTCCTGGCCGAACATCAGGCCCGCGATGGGATTGGTTCCGTCCCTGCCGTTTTGGTTGAAGTTATGCAGAATTTTCTCCGTGGCCGCGCACCTGGTTGTGAGCAACGCGGTCACGATTAAGATCGCCAGTCTCGATCTCAATCCGATGGAGTGTGGCGCGACTCGCATGATAACCCTCCCCGTAGCTTAACGAATCCGATCTGTGCTGCTCGCTGGCACCGATTACGACAATGTAATCAAACGGACTGGGATGCCCGAGGAGCCTATGGGTCTCCTCGCCAGCCGACGCCCCCTACCATACCGGTATTCCGGGACGCTGCCCGTAAATATGCGGTAACCTCGTCGTTAAAAGCCAAATCATCAAAGCAGGCGAGTACACGTTTTTGACCACTGATCGAATGCTGGGCAGTACGACGCGCTATGCCCTGGCCGACCTTTTCTTTCTCTTTACTTACTTTTTACTTTTTACGATCTGCTGACCTTATCTTTTTACAATCCTTTGACAAACTCCCGGCGTAGCGGTGGTATTTTCACCGCCGAATAGGGGCGGCCCACATCTTGGGCTGACCGCAATCGACGGAGGCAAAGCCTTGAGAACATCACAGTCGCTGATTTTGACGATACTGGGATTGACGCTATTGATAATTGCCGTGCCGCTGGCGAGCGCGCAATTTAACTTAACGGTTCTGCATACGTTCACGGGTTCAACAGATGGCGGTTATCCTACTCCGCTGATCCGGGACGCGAAAGGCAATTTGTATGGCGCAGCCGAAGCTGGCGGTAACAGCCTCTGTGGCTTCGGTTGCGGGTACGTGTTTAAGGTCGACCCCGCTGGCAAGTTCACTGATCTCTACGACTTCACCGGCGGGAACAATGGAGTGTATCCGGTCGCCAGCCTGGTTCGGGACGCTAGTGGCAACCTCTATGGGACGACTCTCGGCAGTGGCTTCTCTGGCTTGTCAGTGGTATTCAAGCTTACTCCGGGCGGGAAGGAGACATCCTATGTCCCGTCGGCCAATATCAATTTCGGCTCCTTAGATTCCCCTGTCGCCTTGGACGCGAAAGGCAACGTCTATGGCATGGTCCCCTTCGGAGGCACACCCAATTGCGGTTGGGACTATCACGGGTTGGGTTGTGGAACGCTTTTCAAGATGACCGCAAACGGCAAGTTCACAACAATCCACACGTTTAAGGGAACGGATGGAATGTATCCCGAGAGCGGCCTGGTGCGGGATACGAAAGGCAACCTGTACGGCGCTGCGATGTTTGGCGGCATCCGCACCTGCCGGGCTGTGGGCAACCATATTAATAATGCCCCCGGCTGCGGAGCCATCTTCAAAGTGGATGTCGACGGCAAGTACACCGTACTGCACACGTTCAGCAACCACAAAGACGGCGCCGGCCCTCTCGGTGTGATTATCGACTCGGAAGACAACCTCTATGGCATTGCGTCCGGGGGCGGAGATCACCACGGCAACCCTTTTGGCTACGGAACCATTTTCAAACTGGACACCAAGAGCGGCGTCTTCAGCGTGCTGTTTACCTTTACTCCCGAGATCGCCGGTTCCTCGTTCTTTGCCAACCTCCTGGTGAGGGACTCGAAAGGCAACTTGTATGGCGCCCAAAAATTCGACGGCGCTCACAATACAGGGTGCTTGTTCAGAATCGACACGAGAGGGAAGTATACCGACCTCTACGATTTCGATGAGCAAACGGCAGGAAAAAACAAGGATGGATTTTTCCCGGCGGGCGTGACTTTAGGGTCGCACGGCGATTTCTATGGCAGCATGATGCTCGGCGGGTTCGCAGCTTTCGGAACGCTGTTTCACATTACACCCTAGCGAGTTTGGCTTGGGTAGAACATTTGTAGCTGCTAGGCGGATCCCAGCGTCGCAACTCGGCGATTCAATTCAACGTAGACGCCGCGACCTTGCGGCGAATCTGTTAAACGAAACGACTCGATTGCCGCCGCGAGGAACAATCTCGATCATGCTTCCAACGGAGCAGCACGGTGATATACTGCCGCAACTCTTCCAGCAAGCACCGGACCGGTGGCAACATTTTCCAACTCGGCAACCCCCAGGGAGACAAGATGATGTTTAAGCCCGTGGTTATGACCCTCACCCTAATCGCCTACGCACTTACAAACTCTGCAGCAGCAGCGGTCACTTATCATGTAGGTTCCATCCAAGAAATCAGCCATGGATGTGATGGGAGTGCGGAAGTGGAGCAAGCGGCCGATCCAACGCAAAGCAAGTATGTGTATGAGGCGTGGATCGGGTGCGGAGGCATCGGCTTTGCCCGCTCGACCGACGGCGGGGTCAGGTTCTCGGCGCCGATAGCCATGCCGCTGTCTCAGTCTTCATTTTCCTGGGATCCTTCGGTTGCGGTCGGCCCAGATGGAACTTTGTATGTGGGGTATATGCTGGCCAGCAACACGCAGATGTTCCCCGTTGTTGCAACGTCGTTTGATCATGGGGTTACCTTTCCGCAGGTGGCGCAGCTTCTTCCCCCCGATCAGAACAACTGGGGCGACCGGGTCTTCCTCGCGACCGCTCCCGACGGCGCGGTGTATGCCACGTGGGATTACGGCCCGTTTAATTCCTACATACAGCTTCTTTGTTCGCAGGGAGGTAGTTGCTCTTATTCCTACGGCGACCTGAATGCTGTGTTGCAAAAGTCGACGGACAGGGGAAAGACGTTCAGCGACATGGTTCACGTAAGTCCAAATTTTCCCGGGGGCGGAGCCGAGACCGCTCCCATGGTCGTGGAGTCGAGCGGCCAGATCGACACCTATTACCAGGCAGACCGTACTCTCAACCAGCAGAACTTCCAGCTAGCCCCCTGGGGCGGGCACTTCACTTCGTCGGTCGATGGCGGCGAAGAATGGTCGAAGCCAATTTTCCTTACTTCCCGCACCGGAAAAGTAGCGCTTGCCGTGTGGTGGATCGACGGTGCGATTGGCATCGATGCCGGCGACAATCTTTACGCAACCTGGGACACGCAGGGTAAGAACTCCGACGGCAGCCCAAACGACATCGGCTACCTCTCTTATTCGACCGACCACGGCCAACACTGGTCGACGCCCATCAAGCCGATTCCGGACAAGCTCAACGTTCCGCACATCATCGAGGTTGCAGCGGGTGCGAACGGAATCGCTTATGTAGCCTGGCTCTCCGACAGCGATTCACGCGGATACGCGCTTTATCTGCGGACATTTTCCATCGCGAAAGGATGGCTCACCCCGCCGGTGCGCATTTCGAAAGGGTTTGGAAACAGCGGCGTGTGGCCCGGCGACACGTTTGGCATTTCGACCAGGAACCCCAGCAGCCTCGTCGTAAGCTGGGGCAGCACGGTATCACCTGGCAATCAGCCCAACATCTACGCTGTGCCGGTTAAAGTGAGCTTTTGATCTTTTGGGAGAATGGCCGGCCGCTGGTCGATGAATGTAACCGGGATTTTGCAACAAGTTGAGATTGCAGCTACTTCTTTCCTCGCGCCAAGGCTCCTAGCGTGTCAGGTTGGAACGTGATCACGTCTCGGCCGTTGGTCTTTCCTGTGACGATGGCTTTGTTCGGGATTGTTTCATAGGCGTAGCCGGTCAGGGTGCCACTCACATCGTTGTATTGCCGCTGGTGCCCAAGGGTGACGCTGACTCTGGCCCAGCCGTAGTGAATTTTGCCGTGAATGACGAACTTTAGTCCCAGGTATCGATTCCTGACACCCTGACCTTTGCCGACCCACGGGCCTACGTCGGAATGCTGGCTGGTGTGGAGACGGTTGAAAAGCTCCACTGCCATAAATGGGAAACGAACGGGGAATTTGCGATCTGGTCCGATTTCGGCGCCTGCGGGCAAAGCGGAGGCAGCAGAAAAAAAATAGCTACTGCGACTGAAACGTTTCCCGACGACTGCGTTGTTGCCGTATCCGGCTGCGTCGAGCCCTACCTCTGAGTACGAACCTCTGTAATACATCGTGCGCAGTACAAAATCCTTCACGCCGTCGTGGTTGAGATCAATGTAGAGGGGAACGCGTGCGCGCGTGACTTGATGCGTTTCCGTGTAGATAACTTTCGCCTCGGAGGCCCTGGCCAGCGCCAGCACACTCACTCCCGCCGCACTCGCTGCCAGAGCATACGAATTGAGTCGCTGGTGGGTTGACCTGGAGAGAGTACTCGGTTTGCGGGGGCGGAGAGTGCGGGTCATAAATCTTCTCCGAAAAGGCATTTGTTATGCATCTAGCTGGGTCGACGGTCAACGCGGCTTAACTGTCGAAGTCTAATAGCCGTACCCGCCTGGATTGTTAATAAACGATTAAATCTCAATGGTTTATAACCCGCATCAATGTTTTTAATTGGTCTTTTGGCGTTCCATCGAATCTAATGGCAACATGAGTGAGAAACCCGTTAAACGTTATATCTTTGCTAGTGATTTCGACCAGACGTTGACTTTCAACGACTCTGGCTATGTGCTCAGCGAACTGGTCGGCATTCCGACTGCGGAGTTCGAGCGCAAGGCGCATGGGATGGCGAAGCTCAATCTCGTCCAACAAGGCGCCGAGTTGGCGTACCTGCTACTGCATGATCCAGAGTTTCAGACGCGGGTCCGCAAAGAGCATTTATTCAAAGTGGGTAAACAGATTCGGCTGAAGGAAAACATTTCGCTGCTGTACCAGATTTTGGAGAGCGGCATCGAAGGTTATCATTTCGATTTTTATGTGCTGTCGGCGGCTCCGGTCGAAGTGATTCAGTCCGCACTGGAGGGACTGGTCCCGCGCAATCATATTTATGGAACCGAGTTCTGCTACAACGAGGCAGGCCAGGTTGAATCCATTACTCGCGCCACCGCCGGGTACGGCAAAGTGGCGGTGCTCGATCGGTTACAGAGCGACCGGCAAGTCGGACCGGACCATATTATCTATACGGGAGACGGCAGCTCGGATCTGCACGTGATGTTGCACGTGAATGTTCGTGACGGCTTTACTATCGCGGTGTCCGAGGCTAAGCACGTTTCGCAGGTGGCGAAGAGAACCATCCTCAGCAACAATGCACTGGCCGTGCTGGCGCCGATCTTGGAAGATGTCGTGGGCTGGGATCGGCCGCGCATCCGTCAATTCTTCGAGTCTTACGGGATGCTGATTCAGGAGTGGGACCGAGTGCGCACCGACTGGCTCACCTTGCGCTCGGACGGGAGCGACTGGCAGGCGGTGGGCGCCGGCAGTTGATCGGTTCATTCTTGATCAGTTCATTGTTGATCAGTTCATTGTTCACCAGTTGTCATTTATGATTGCGGGATGCTGCGCGATAAAAACCTCGTCCCGCTGTCGCGCCAGCATCAGCATGCGCTGGCGCTGTGCGTGCGGCTTGATCGGGCTATGCAGGGTGGAGAGATTGAGTTGGATGCGTGGCAGGCTGAAATCCAGCAGCTGTTCGAAGGTGAAATTGGAATTCACTTTGCGGCGGAAGAGAAGGAACTTTTTCCGGCCGCGGCGCGATTTGTTGAGCTGAAGTCACTGGTAGATGAACTTGTCACCGAACATGTCTTTCTTCGAGATTGTTTCGCGCGCGCGGCGGTTCGCAGTTTAGGCCAGCGCGACTTGGGGGACTTCGGTCAGAAGCTGGCGCAACACATCCGCAAAGAAGAACGCCAGCTTTTCGAAGGAATGCAGAAAGTCATGAGCGAACCAGAGCTTGCCTCGTTAGGCGCGGCTTTGGACGAAGCTTTGAAAGACGCATCGCAAGCCTGCGCTCTTCCGAATGAAGCTACGCGGTTGCGGCCGAGCCGATGATCACAGACAATCGTGGCTTCGGAATAGGCAGTCCTATACCAGGTCGTCGACTTTGACTTCTTCGCCCATCCACGAATCGCGAAACTCGCTTTCGACAAAGCTCGCGTCATAGTTACGGTCTTGTGCTTTTAGCGCCTGCTGCAGTCCGAACAGAGAGCGCGGATTCCGCGGATTGCGATCGAGGTCCGCACGGAAAACTTTCTCTGCACCCGGAGCGTCGCGATTGATCAGCAAGACGCCACCTAAAGACTCGCGGACGGGAAAGAACCAGTCCGGCGGCTCGCCATATTTCAACGTATCCTGAATCGCCACCGCGGCGGTCAGGAGCGAGATGGCCTGAACGTTATCCTTCCTGGCGACGGCGATCTTCGCGCCCAACACATCTTCGGAAATCTTCATGATGTCTTTGGCTTTGTTATTAATCGGCATGGCGAAGACTACGTCTGGCGGCGTGTTCTGTTCCGCCTCGGACACGATTTTGTATTCCGCTTCGGCTTCGCTCAGCTTGCCGGTTCCGGCCAGAGCCATGCCGCGGGCAAAATGCCAGAATCCGGTGGTGATCTTCATTGTGGAATCGGGTTGGGGCATGGCCAAAATTTCATTCCACTTGTGAAAGCGAACATCCACGGCCATGGGAATCGTCATGAAACCTTCGAGTGGCGGCATCTCTTTTACATGCGGGCCAACATTCGCAACCAGCAAGTCGGCGTTCTTCTTGGCTTCGGAGTAATTGCCGTTCATGCTGGCACACATGGCGATGAAGTGCAGGTTGTGGCTGTAGTACATCATCGGATAAATGCCCTGCGCACCGCTCGCCTTGATGTAGGCGCGGTCGACAGCGGCGGCTTGTTGGTTGGTCTTTACCGCTGCATCGTAGTCGCCGGTGCGGATATAAACGTGCGCCGGCATATGCACAATGTGTCCAGCATTCGGTGCGAGTGCCGCGAGCCGGTTGGCGCCAGCCAGCGCGCGCTCCGGATGCGGAGAAGCCTCGGTAGCATGGATGTAATAGTGAATCGCGCCCAGGTGATTGGGATCGCGCCGGATCACCGATTCCAAAGTCGCCACAATCTCTTCTGTGCCCGCTTCGGGGGTGCCGTCCACGTGCCATAAGGCCCAGGAATGAAGATTCATTCCCGACTCGGCAAACAGAGTGGCCGCATCCAGGTCGTCGGGGTATTTCTTCGACACTTCGCGCATGGCGTCGTGATAATCCTCGGCCGCCTGTTTAAAGTCTGCCTTCGGGTCCGCCGGGAAACGCTTGGCCATGGCTTGAATGTATGCCCGCTCGCTCGGCGAGGCATTGGAGGAGAGATCGACCGCCTTCTGAATTGCCTCGTGCGCTTGTTTGAACCGGTCTTCGCTGGCTGGATCGTTGTAGTTCGGCCCTACGGCTTCGGCAATTCCCCAATACGCGATGGCCAGCTTGGCATCGAGTTCCGCGGCTCGCTGGAATGAGCGCGCCGCTTCGTCATGATTGAAATCGTAGATCAGACGCAATCCCTGATCGAAGAACTGCTGCGCTTCGGGATTGCTGGTGGAAACCGGATGATGAGCATTCCCCAGGCCCGGCATCAGCGTTGCAGACTTGGCCTGACCGTGACCCGAATGATCTTGCGCAATCGACGACAAGCAAAACGACAGGACGAGCAAAACCAATATGCGAAATCGCATACGAATGTTCCTCCTTCAATAATCAGGGTTACAGGAAGTGTGTTGCGTAAGTTGCCCCAAGTGGGGCCAGCTTAATCCAAAGCGTGGGAAGATGCAACGCAAGCGCGGAGACAAAGCCGAGGGTTGAATCCAGATTGTTGTTGATCTCATCTAGCAGCTATGGATCAGGCAGGCAGTATTTTTCCTTTAGCGAATTATTCAGAGGCAATCAACCACCCCTCGGAAGCAAGAACGTTTGGCGATTCGGATTTGCTCGACGCGTACTCGCAGGCGGTTGTCGGGGCGGCGGAAGCGATCAGTCCGGCAGTAGTTAAGATTGATGTGGCGCAGGCAGCGCGCAGCCGCTCGGGTGAACCGCGCGAGCGCCAGGGCGGAGGCTCGGGATTTGTGTTTACGCCTGACGGCCTGGTGCTGACCAACAGCCACGTGGTGCACGGAGCAACAAGGATCGATGTCTCGCTCCCGGATGGGCAACGCTTCCCTGCTCAGACGATCGGCGACGATCCGGCGACCGATCTGGCTGTGATCCGCATTGGTTTGCCGAGCAACGATGCTCCGCATCTCGTGGCCGCGCCGCTCGGAGACTCGCAACGTCTGCGCGTTGGTCAGCTGGCGATTGCCATTGGGAATCCTTATGGCTTCCAGTACACCGTTACCGCTGGCGTGGTGAGCGCGCTCGGACGTTCGCTGCGCTCTTACTCGGGACGGCTGATCGAAGATGTGATTCAAACTGACGCGTCGCTTAACCCTGGGAATTCCGGCGGCCCGCTGGTGACCTCCGATGGACGTGTGGTGGGAGTGAATACGGCCACGATTATGGGTGCGCAGGGACTCTGTTTCGCGATTGGGATCAATACTGCGAAGTTCGTTGCGGGACGTCTGCTGCGCGACGGCAGAATCCGCCGCAGCTACATCGGGGTCGAAGCGCAGACGGTGCCGCTGCTTCGCCGTGTCGTGCGCTTCTACGATCTGCCCAGCGAGAGCGGCGTGATCGTGGCCTCGGTGACGAATGGCAGTCCGGCACAGAAGGCCGGATTGCGAGAAGGAGACGTGATCCTCGCAATGGATGGCAAGACGGTCGCGGGCGTGGATGATTTGCATCGCTTGCTAACCGATGCGCGCGTGGGAGCAAGCAGTACGCTTACAGTTCTGCGGCACACGGAGAAACTATCGTTGAACGTCGTGCCTGAAGAAATGCGCGAGCAATAGCGCGTGGGCGGGCGCCGTTGCCCGCGTACCGGCGCGATGAAACGTACTCCGGCCGGGGCGGGAAACCTTATCCTCCATCGTCAGAAGGGTCGACTGGGACAAGAAGTATGCATGCCGGGGCTCTTTGGTGTCATTGCGCGGGGCTTCCCTGCTGTGTTAGCGTCAACAAACAGCAGAGGTTCGCTTGCAAGCAACAGTTCCCGCCGGGCTGGACCGCAAAGAAGCGGAAGTTTATCAGCGGCTCGACCCGAAGCGGCTCCCAAAACACATCGCCATTATCATGGACGGCAACGGGCGCTGGGCCCGGCGTCGCCATCTGCCGCGCATTGCGGGACACCGCGCCGGAGTTTCGTCCGTGCGCTCGACCGTCGAAACTGCATCCCGCATCGGCATTCCCGCGCTCACGCTCTACGCGTTCTCCGAAGAGAATTGGAAAAAGCGTCCTGCGGGCGAAGTCTCTTTCTTGATGGGCCTGCTCTGCCGCTATCTGAAAGCGGAAGTGCCCACGCTGAACAAGAACAACATCCGCCTCGAATACATTGGACGCCAGCGCGAGTTGCCGTCTTCCGTCCAGGAAAAAATGCAGTGGGCGCGTGACGCGACGGCCCAGAATACCGGCATGGTCTTGACTCTCGCTCTCAACTACAGCGCGCGCACCGAACTGGTGGACGCGTTCCGGTCCATGGTAGACGCAGCCGCCCGCAACGGAGGCCTGGATCATCTGGAAATTGACGAGGACGCCGTATCCCGTCATCTCTACACCCGGCATTTGCCCGATCCCGATCTGGTGGTTCGCACGAGCGGCGAGATGCGTTTGAGCAACTTCCTGCTCTGGCAACTGGCTTACGCGGAAATCTATGTAACCCCGACGCTGTGGCCTGAGTTTCGCGGCGTGCATTTACTCGAGGGCATCGAGGAATACCAGAAACGCGAACGGCGCTATGGCGGATTGGCCGGGGATGGCTCCTCTCAACATGGCCGCGCCGAAGCTTCGCAGACAAGAGTGTCCGCGCCGCACGCTTCGAAGACGGGCAGGAGCTGAGGCTCTTGCAACTGCTCAAACGAATTCTCACCGCAGTGGTTTTGATTCCGATCGTCCTGCTGCTGGTGCTGCGCGCGCCCGTGTCCGTGGTGGCACTGGTTGCAGCTCTGGTGGCGTTGCTCACGGTGCAGGAGTTGCTCAAGCTCGCCGAGGCTTACGGCATCCGGCCCCTGCGTTGGCCGACTTATATCTTTGTCGGATTATTTTTCCTGCTTCTGGCCATCAATCCGGGGAGCGATAAACCTCTGCTTTCGACCGCAATCTTCGTTTACAGCGCGGGATTCGCGGCGGCCATTGCTCCATTTATCTTTCTCACCATTGCCATGCGCAGGGTGAATCTAAGCAGCGCGTTTCCGGCTGCGATGGTTTCCGCTTTTGCTTTTGTCTACGTTGCCTTGCCGCTGGGATTTCTGGTGCAATTGCGCGAACAGTGGTCGGGGGCGTTTCTGCTTTTGTATTTGCTGCTGGTGGTGTGGGCTGGTGACATTTTTGCCTACTTCGTTGGACGCTCGCTCGGACGTCATCTGATGTCGCCGCGCATCAGCCCCAAGAAAACCTGGGAAGGGGCGCTGGCATCTCTGCTGGCAAGCCTGGTGGTGGGGATGTTGCTCTACAACTATGCTCTGCCCATCAGTACGGCCCTGCTGAATGCGCATCTCATCGAAAGGCGCGACGGTTTCTTCGCATTGCAGAAACCGCCATTGGGCCCTGCGCTGCTGCTCTCGGCGGCCATTAACGTGGCCGCGCAATTGGGCGATCTGGTGGAGTCGTTGATCAAACGCGGAGCCGGAGTGAAGGATTCGGGAACGATTCTCCCGGGTCACGGAGGCATGCTGGATCGCGTCGACGCCCTGCTCTTCGCCGCTCCAATGCTATGGTACTATGCGGCTTGGCGCGTCATGCAGTAGTGGAACGCGAGGCTATCCAAAGGAAGTTCGGCAGGGTTTGTTATTTGAACGTAGTTGGAGTCAGTCGGATATGTCGGAACCTAGGTCGTTTCCGCCACTGAAGCCACTGCACTCTGAGGCGCTGCTCAACCCGGGCAAACTTGCCAAAATCGAATCCCTTGAGACTGAGGTCATCAAACAATCACTGGTCCCCGGGCAACGCGACTGCCTAAAAACCAGGCCCGACGGGACTATACTCGATGGACATCACCGCATTTATGTTCTTAGTAAGCGCGGTACGGCGGTTGATGCGCTGCCACGCGAAATAGTCATCAAAAGGAACGATTGAGCATGTCGACAAAACTCTATTGGGCAGAAGGACCATGGCGGGGACGATTGGCAATGGCCTCGCGTCCTCGCGGCGACGACTGGCTCGAAGATGAGATGGCAAGCTGGCGGCGCGAAGGCATCGATACCGTGTTCTCCTTGCTGACTTCCGAAGAAGCGAAGGATCTCGGACTCGACGACGAGGCGAAGCACGTTAAAGCGCGAGGTATGCAGTTCGTATCGTTTCCGATTCCGGATCGAGACGTGCCGGATTCGGACGCCAAAGTGGCAATGGCTCTGGAAAGACTAGACGCCGACTTATCCGCAGGGAGGAATGTTGTAATCCACTGTCGGCAGGGAGTTGGCCGAAGCGGATTGATATCCGCCGCTCTGCTTGTCATGAAAGGGTTCACCCCCGAAGCGGCGATCAAGAGCCTGAGTGCCTCGCGTGGCGCTTCTGTTCCGGAAACAGCAGGGCAGCGCCGCTGGCTCGATCACTATGCCGCAATCTTGGGAGGCACGAAATTGGCGCCCTCGCATACGGTACGCTAATCGAACTGAATGAAACGCGTTTCCATCCTCGGCTCGACTGGCTCCATCGGCCGCAGCACGCTTAACGTGGTTGAATCCTACCCGGAGCGGTTCGAGATTATTGCTCTGGCTGCGGGCCTTAATCTCGAGGCTGCGTTTGAGCAAGCTCGGCGATGGAAGCCGCAGGTGCTGTCGGTTGCCGCTGAAAAAGATGCGGAGCTTCTCCGCTCTCGTCTTAAGACTGCAGGAACAAGCGGAGTCGAAGTCGTTTACGGAACTGCGGGAACCGTGCAAGTTGCGACCCATCCGGAAGCGGAGTTCGTGGTCAGCGCCATCGTGGGTGTGTCCGGACTCGAAGCCACCTACGAAGCCGTACGCGCCGGCAAGACAGTTGGCTTGGCGAACAAAGAATGCTTAGTGGCTGCGGGAGAACTGATTACCGCCGAAGCCCGACGTCAAGGCAAACCTTTGTTGCCGATTGATAGCGAACACAATGCGATCCACCAATGTCTGCGCGGCGGACGGATGAACGAGGTTCGGCAGATCTGGCTGACTGCCTCCGGTGGACCATTTCTTCACGCTCCAGCGTCAAAATTTTCCTCCATCACGGTCGAGCAAGCCCTGAACCATCCCACATGGAAGATGGGCCGCCGCATCACCATTGATTCGGCAACTTTGATGAATAAGGGCTTTGAGGTCATTGAGGCCTGTCGTTTGTTCAATCTGCCGCCAAGCCAAGTGCAGGTCATCGTGCACCCCCAATCCACGATCCATTCCATGGTCGAATTTGTGGATGGCAGCATACTTGCTCAGTTCTCGGTGACGGACATGCGGCTGCCCATCCTCTATGCGTTGACCTATCCGGAGCGCATCCCATCCGATATGCGCTTCCCGGTCATGGACTTACGACACCTCGATTTCGAGCCTCCGGACATGGCAAAATTCCCCTGCCTGAGTCTGGCCTATGAAGCAGCGGAGGCTGGGGGTGCAAAAACTGTGGCCCTGAACGCCGCCGACGAGGTCGCCGTCGCCGCATTTCTCGATGGTTGTATACGCTTTACCCAGGTTCCTGACATAATTAAAATGGTTCTTGCCGAAACGGAAGTCGGGAAGCTGGAATCTATAAGCAAGATATTGGAAGCAGATGCAGAGGCCCGTCGGATCGCTCACGAAAAGATAGACCAGTTGGGATATGCCGCGGCAGGGCGAAGTGCTTCCACCTATCGAAGGGAATAGTCAAGAAATATGTCGGGATTTTTTATAGCTGTGCTCGCGGTTGCGGTGGTCCTGGGATTCATGATTCTAATCCATGAATTCGGCCACTACGCGGTTGCGAAGTTGCTGGGTGTGCGGGTCGAAGTTTTCTCCATTGGATTTGGCAAGCGGTTGCTCGGTTTTCGCCGTGGCGACACCGACTATCGCATTAGTGCCATCCCGCTCGGTGGGTACGTGAAAATGAGCGGCGAGAATCCCATGGATGAGCGCACCGGCGATCCTGGCGAGTTCCTGTCGCACCCGCGTTGGCATCGCTTTCTGATCGCGATTGCCGGTCCGTCCATGAATATCCTGCTGGCCATCGGCCTGCTCACCTTTGTCTACATGGTTCACTACGAATATCCGGCGGTGCTGGATGAGCCCGCGGTGATCGGCTGGGTATTGCCTGACACTCCGGCAGCGAAAGCCGGAATTCAGATTGGCGATCGTATCGCCCACCTGGACGGAATCGATAATCCTACCTGGAAGCAAGTCGTTCCGAAAGAAGCCCTCAGCCCGAATCAGCCTTTAGATATCACCTTCGAACGCAACGGAAAGTCTTTTGAAAAGACCATCGTGCCCGAAGCCTACGGCGTAAACCAGATGGGATTCGCGGGATGGGATCCCAAAGAACCCAGCGTCACGGTGACCGATTTGGAGAAGGGTATGCCGGCGGAGAAGGCTGGAATCAAAATCGGCGATGAAATCCTCACCGTCGACGGCAAATCCATCCCTGCCATCGAGGCCATGATTGAGGCCTTGAAGCAAACTCAGGGAAAACCGATTGAGCTTACAGTCCTTCGTAATGGGCAACAGAAGACCTTCACCATGCAGCCGGTGTTAACGGATATCCCCGGCCAGGAAGAGAAACGCTATCGTGTGGGACTGGGCAGCCAACCGATGAAGGTTAGCGCATTGCCGCTGGGCGCTGCCTTCCGCAAATCCATCGAGCAAAATAAGGAAGGCTCGCTCCTCATCCTCGAACTCGTACAGAAGATGATTCAGCGCAAGATCTCGATGCGCACCATCGAAGGACCAATCGGCATTGGCCGCGCCGCTGGAGAAGCAGCGACGGAGAAAGGCTGGACCCCGCTGATGGCGCTGACTGCCGCGATCAGTCTGAATCTGGGCATCTTCAACCTGCTCCCGATTCCCATTCTCGATGGCGGCGTAATCCTGCTGCTGTTCGTCGAAAGCATCATGCGCCGCGATATCAGCCTGCAGATTAAAGAACGCATCTACCAGGCTGCATTCGTGTTTCTGGTGCTGTTTGCGGTGATGGTGATCTATAACGATTTGGCTAAGACTCTGCCTGGGATGATGCAGAGACTACCGTAGGCTCCAATTCATGGAACCTTGAGGCCGGGCGTCGCCGCCCGGCTGGACCGGCGAAGACACCTGTCCCGCTTCCTTCACGTGTTAAAATAGAACTTCCGCATGGCTAATATTCAACGCAGAAAAACCGTCACTTGTTCGATCAATGGGGTTCGCGTGGGCAGCGATGCACCGGTTGTGGTGCAGTCTATGACGAACACGGATACCGCAGACATTCCCTCGACCGCCCAGCAGGTCGCGGCGCTAGCTCGTGCGGGCTCCGAATTGGTTCGCGTCACCGTGAATAACGAAGACGCCGCGGCCGCGGTCGCGCCCATCGTCGAGCAACTCGACAAGCAAGGCATCAACGTCCCCATCGTTGGCGATTTCCATTACAACGGACATCAACTGCTCAAGAAATATCCCGAGTGCGCCCGCGCGCTGGCCAAGTATCGAATTAACCCCGGCAACGTTGGCATCGGACGGAAAGACGATTCCAACTTTCGCACTATGATTGAAGTCGCGGTCGAGAATCAAAAGCCGGTCCGCATCGGCGTGAACTGGGGCTCGCTCGATCAGGCTCTGCTCACTCGTATGATGGACGAGAACTCGCGCCTCTCCGACCCGAAAGACGCCCGCGAAGTCACGATGGAAGCCATGGTCGTGAGCGCACTGAATTCTGCCGCACTTGCTGAGAAGCACGGCTTGCGCGCCGACCAAATCATTCTTAGTGCGAAAGTCAGCGGCGTGCAGGACTTGATCGATGTTTATCGCGCGCTGGCCGCGCGTTGCAATTATCCGCTGCACCTTGGACTGACCGAAGCGGGCATGGGGGCAAAGGGTGTAGTCGCATCCAGCGCCGCTCTCGGAGTGCTGCTGCAGGAAGGCATCGGCGATACCATCCGCGTTTCGCTCACGCCCGCGCCCGGCGGCGATCGCACCGAAGAAGTCCGCGTAGCCCAGCAGATTCTGCAATCGCTCGGAATCCGCAGCTTCACTCCGCAGGTCACCGCTTGCCCCGGATGCGGCCGCACGACCAGCACCTTCTTCCAGGAAATGGCGCAGCAGATTCAATCCTACCTGCGCGAGCAAATGCCGACGTGGAAAGATCGTTACACTGGCGTCGAAGAAATGAAAGTCGCAGTCATGGGCTGCGTGGTCAACGGCCCCGGCGAATCCAAACACGCCAGCCTGGGCATTTCCCTGCCCGGCACCTTCGAAGAACCAAAGGCCCCAGTCTACGTCGACGGCCGCCTGTTCACCACGCTAAAGGGCGACCACATCGTGGCCGAGTTCATCAAGATCATGGATGAATACGTGGAGAGCCACTACGCTGCCAGGGAAGAAGTGGCGGCGCGATAACGAAGAGTTTACTGACAGAGAGGTTGCCAATAAATAAAGGCGGCTTCGCGGCCGCCTTTGAAAACCTTCCTAAGCTGAGCGCTTAGGTTCGCACCTTACAAGTTAAAGTCTCGCTCTCGCTCGACTTGATGTCAAGCTCGAATGTACTTTCGTAACTGAGCGGTAGGGTGGCCCCGGTGAGATTCGAACTCACGACCTCTAAGGTGCGAACCTAAGCGCTCTATCCGGCTGAGCTAGGGGGCCGCTAGCTGTTTCGCCGGTCGGAATAAAGTGCGCTCGCACCTTCATGCGCCGAACCCACCACAGATCCCATACGATCCTTGCAGAATTCGGGGTTCAACGGTTGTGACGGATGACCAGTCTTTGCCGAACGGGTTCCAAAACGGGAAGGAACCCATCACGAAACCTTATGATGACATCGATAGCAGAGGCAATCCGTCGTCATCATCTGCAATCGGATCGGCAATACTCTTCAGCGCGGGATAATGCTGCAATAGCGTCTCGGTCGCTTTCACGCGCTGCCCGCTCAGCATGTGTTTTAACTGCAGGGCGTTGACTCCGGCCTTCCCTTCGAAATGATTATTCGCGACTACGTAGGTGACTTCGGCTTTCTGCGCGATGCGCTCGATTTTCTCTTTCCATCCCGTTAATTCTGCTTCGCTGTACAGATAGTTGTAGCGATCCGCGCCTTTCTCGGCTTCAAACCATTGATCGTAGTTCCGGCCGTGCAGCCGCACGTATCCAACCGGTGAAGTCACATGTTCCGTGGCTTCGAGCGAGCGCCCAATCAGCGGCTGGTCGATGTTGCAGAAGGCGACATTTCTCTCCGTGAAATAGCTGATCGTTTCGGGATTGTTCCAGCTCTCATGTCGCACTTCGACTACGCGGGGAAACTCGATGAACTGCCGCAACAACTGCTCCAGATATTCGCGGTTCAACGATGTGTTCTTGAACGAGACTGGAAATTGAATGAGCAGCGCGCCCAGTTTTCCGGTCGAAGCCAGCGCATCGAGACCCTCGCGCGCCAGCCTTTCATCCTCATCGTTGGGCTTGATGGTCGCGGCCGATGTAGGCTCCATCACCGCAATGGGAGAATGCGTAAACGAGCGGTGTAGTTTCGCCGTGAACATAAACTTTGGATTGACCGCGACCTTGCGCACCCAAAGCTTGGCCAGTTCCGGCTTGATGTGTCCGTAAAAAGATGTGTTGATCTCGACTACATCGAAGCACTGGGCCAGAAATTCCAGCGCATGCCGCTTTCCGCGCTGCATGCCCGGAGGATAAAAGACGCCATCCCAGTCTTTATAGCTCCAACCGGCCGTGCCGATGCGAGTCTCGGGGAGTGCGTTCATGGGAGGCGGGAACACTTCCAGAATTGCAGGTTAGCACAGGGAAAGCGGCGGCTGGCGGATCGTCACTGCAGGACCAACGTCACCCAATACACGCCATTCGGATAGCTGCTAGTGCGCGCGTAGCAGGTTCCAACCGAGAACGTACGGACTGCGCGGTTTTCGATGGCCTTGGCTGCCGCGTCTGGCAGGGTCTCCGGTTGCTCGGTGGTGTAACGAACCACGTAGGATCCGTGAGCGGACACGGTCTTCAGCGAATCCGTGCGCGCCATGGAGCAGGCGGCATTCTCGGCGGCGTCGCTATCCACCCACAGCAACGGAGGTAAGTTCTCATCCCGCCGTAAGTGAGCGATGCTTCCGCTTACCAGGCCCCCGGCCTGCCGAGGCGAATAGGCCGGAAGGCTGTGGGCGAAATCCTGCGCGACGTATAGCGAGGAACCGGCTCGGACCACGCCGAATCCGGCCACGTTGTAACCGGGATTCAGCAGGTTCTCACGATGCGGCGGCGAGTGCATCAAGCCTTGATGCGACTGCTCCACGCTGCTCGCAACGGAAACATTCTCTCCAGCTTTATCCAGATGCAGCGAAGAGTTGGCGGCCAGCCGCTGTTGCAGGGAGGGCTCGCCAGCAAACTGATGCGAAAGCTCCTGCTGGGCGGCCATCGCAGCAGTATGCGCTCGCGCGGCTTGGGTCAAACCCTCGTCCCGTTGCAGGGGTGCGACTCCGGCTTGCGCCCGCGCCTGGTTTGCCATGTCGAAGAGTGCGCGCTCGGCCTCGGCGTCATAGGGCGATCGATCATTGGGGGAGGGCTGCTGCGCCGAGGCCACATTCAACACGTTTGCGGGCGGCGATTTCGGATCCTTTACCGGAGCCGCTCCGCCGATCAAAAACATCGCCAGCCAAGCTGTTGGGACCCGAAACATGTTTTCCCTTACCCACGTTCAGGACCCGGGAGGATCGCGTTTGGGGGACCAACTTTGCTGCTTTGTTTCTACGACCATACGCTCTAGAATCGGCTGAGGCACGATTACAAGGGAGACAGTTTCGCATTGACTTTATTCGCGTTCCTGCTTGGTCTGGTTCTCGTTTTGGAAGTAGTCCTTTTGATACTGGCCGTTTCGCTATTTCAGCGAAGGTTTGGCACTTCCTCGCAACTCGAAGCATTAAAAGAGCTTGCGAGTCAGGCCGAAGCCGCGCGCCAAAACCTCTCGGCGCAGTTTGCCTCGGCTACGGCTGACACCGCCATGCGCCTTGAACATACTAAAGGGGCCATTGGACTACAAGTAGCTGACCGGCTGGGCGATGGCTTCTCGGCCATTCGTTCCGCCGTGGAAGACCAGATGAAAGCTGGTCGCCAAGAGCAGTCCGAAGGATTGGCGCAGGCTCGTACCGAGTTGACTTCGTCTCTCGCGCTTACCACGGCGCAGCTGAAATCCGAGTTCGACGGTCTCAATCAGAAAACGGCGCAGAGTCTGGATTCGATTCGCGACCGCGTGGATGCTCGCTTGCTCGACATCACCGACCAGGTTCAGCAGAAACTTGATCAGAACATTAAAGAAGGATTCGCCCAGTTCGAGAAAGTGCAGCAGCACTTGAAAGCGGCGGAAGAACAGCTCCGTGAAGTTGGAGCTCTCGGCCACTCGATTAACGATTTGAACAATCTGCTCAAGCTGCCTCACCTGCGTGGCAAATTTGGGGAAGCCAGCCTGGAGCGCCTGCTTTCTGATTTTCTTCCAGTTCACATGTTTGAAATGCAGGCGCAACTTCCCGAGGGCGGCGGACGGGCCGACGCCATCATCCAATTCCCTGACCGACGCTTACCGATTGACGCGAAATTCCCGCGTGAAGCTGTGCTGGCTTTATTTGAAAGCAACGTCGAAGCCGAGATCGAAGAAGCCCGAGTCGCGCTGGTGCGCGTGATGAAGACGGAAGCGAAACGCATCAAGGCCTATATCCAGCCGGAAAACGGCACCACGGATATCGCTCTGATGTACTTGCCCAGCGAGACGCTCTACATGGAAGTGATTCGCAATCGCGAGCTCGCCGACTGGCTGAACCTGCAGCACGTCTTTCCAGTCTCGCCTAATAGTTTGCTGATGACTTTGCAGACGATCGCGCTGGTGCACAAGTGGTATGAAGTCGCCAGCCGCTTCGAGAAGAGCCGTTTGGAATTGTCGAAAGCGCAGAAGTCGTTCGACTATTTCCAGAGCCAGTTTGAGAACGTCGGCAAGAGTTTGAGCAAAGCTCAAGAAGCTTTCGACAAGGCCCAAACGCATTTGAAGACGTACCGCGGCCGCGTGACCGTGCTCAGCGGCCAGGAGCAGCTGGATCTGGATGCCGCCACTGCCAGCCGAACCATCCAAGAGACCGACGAACCCATGCTCCCCTTGACCGACAAAGCCAGCGCCTAGCCTGATAGTGTGGCGCGGGCGCTGAAGACCGCCGTCGGGGAATTCTAATTGCGGGTCGAGGTTCTCGCTTGGGATTCAGACGCCGCCCAGCAATACGCGCAAGTTCGAACGGAACTCGAACGAACTGGGAAGCCCATGGGCAACTTGGACCTGATGATCGCTGCTCACGCGCTCTCCGCCCAACTTGTCCTGGTGACCCACGATCCTGTCTTCCGGCGAATCAAGCGACTGAAGGTCGAGGACTGGACCAAGTAAGCCGGCGATCTTCTGGACTCGCACGAGCGACGACGCTCGCGGCCACATTAGTTCAAGCCCGAAATCACGTACAGCACCGATAAAGTTTGGTAGTAACTGTAGGCGAACTCGGAAGCATTCACATCGGTGATCACGGGTGCGATCGAAACCACTCCGCCAAGGCCGGCCGGCACCAGTTCTCGAATCGGTTTCATCTCGCCGGTCGCAATATCGAGGCGCTGAATAGTCAGCGGCACTTCTCCGGAGCGAAAGACATACAGGGCTTTGCTATCAGCCGACCACTGCGCGAGCACGTAGCCGGCCTCTACGTTGGGTATGTGATGCACTGCTCCTCCGTCGAGCGGGAACAGGTCCAGTTTGTAGTTGGCAGTCTCACCCGCCAGGAGCTTGCCGTCAGGCGAAGGCAGAGTGGCAAAGATGCCTTCGGGAGTGGCGGGCTCAGGTTTGCCGCCAGCCACATCGACAACATACGTGCGACCCGGGCGTCCGGGTTCATTTCCATTGAAGACGATTCGTTTGCCATCAGGCAGGAAGTGGGAGCCGTTCTGCAAACGCTCCAAGCTCGGCAACGGGATATTGCGCGCTTGACCGGGGCCGATAGGAAGCAAAGTCAGCTGCGCTGGACCGGTTCGCGAGAACGAGATCGCCCATTTACCGTCGGGCGACAGCGTGTCCGCAGTGCCGTCGGCCAAACGAATGGGAGGAGAGCCGTCAACCTTGCGAATGGCGACAGCATCCTTCGGACCGGCGGGTTCCGATCCCTCTTCAAATAATACCCACTGGCCGTCGGGCGAAACATCCTTCGCGATGCTCCAGTCGTACCAGGAAAGATCACGCACCTGTTTGTCTTTGCCGCTCCACTCCATAGCCAGGCGCTCGTTGTCGATGGTGGCCAGGATGCGCCCGTCGGGAGCGATATCCTGCACCGTAAAGCCACCGGGGACGGTGAGAACTTTGCGCTGGCGCCCCGACAAACTTACCGCCCACAGAGAGCGGTTACTCGATCCACTTTCCACCGCACTGAACCACACTTCATTCCCCTTGGGAGCCCAAGCCAGACCGTATGCCCATCCCCAACCAGACGAAAGTGTGGTTCTGTTTCCGGCCAGGTCGATGACGCAAACCGAACCGCCGTCATCCCATCGCTTGGGGTGATCGAGGAAGGCGATCCGGCTTCCATCCGGAGAAAACCGGAGGTTGCTGATCGATCCGCTGGTCTCGTAAAGAGCTTTGCCAATAGGAAACTCCAGCTTGTCGCGTCCATTCTCGTGATGAACCACGGCAACTTCTCCGCTGGGGCTCCAGTCCGCCCAAGTCACATCCTGCAGAATCTCCCGCGGCATTCCGTTGATCATCGGAGACTCAGCCAGAACTCCGCCTTCGAAGTCAAGACGCGAACCCGGCCTTCCGCGCAAGGTCAGAGCCAGTTCCCCGCTGCGCGAGATGCCCAGAAGATAGGCGGAGTTCAGGTCCAGCGGCCGCGCCTGCAAGGAATCGGGGATGGTGGAATAAATCCGTAGCGGACCGCCATTCCACGAAGCTCCATAGACGACGGTGCGCCCGTCGGGGGTGAAGCGGGCGGAGTAAACTGTACCGCGCTCGAACGTCACGCGGCGGAATTCGGGATTTGGCACGGTTCGGAGCCTGACTCCCACATAAAGGGCGAGGGCAGCCAGCACCAACCCACCTACCATGCGGGGCAACCAGGTCCGAAGGCGCGTCGACCTCAAGCGGAAGGGAAGCAGGTGTGTCCCGGTAGTAACGTCCGACAACGTGCTGAGCGCGAATGCCAAATCACGCGCCGATTGGAAGCGATTCTCCGGCTCCTTTTCTAAACAATGCCGGACCACGTGTTCAAACGCGGTCGGAATGTCCCGGCCTTCGCGAATCATCTCCGGCGGATCCTCTTTGAGGATCGCGGTAATGGTGTCGACCTGGGTCTCGCCGGCAAAGGCACGTTTGCCAATGAGCATCTCGTAAAGAATTGCGCCAAAACTGAATATGTCGCTGCGATGATCCACAGGTTTGCTGCGCAACTGCTCCGGCGACATGTAGGCCACGGTTCCCAGGATCGATCCTGATCTGGTCTGCGTGGTCATACTTGCGATCGAGACGGCCTCGTCGCCTTCGGAATCGAATGCGGAACTCAGGAGCTTGGCGATTCCGAAATCGAGGACTTTGATCCGACCATCTCTGGTAAGGAACAGGTTTTCCGGCTTGAGGTCGCGGTGGACTATACGCTTCTCGTGGGCTGCCACCAGACTCTGCGCAATCTGCTGGGCAAAATCTAACGCTTGACGCCGTGGGATTGGACCATGGAGCAAGCGTTCGCGCAGGGTCTGCCCTTCGAGCAGCTCGGAGACGATGTAAGGGGCACCATCGTGCATGCCGATGTCATAAATGGCAACGATATTGGGATGACTCAGAGCAGCGGCGGCACGGGCTTCCTGCTCAAAACGGCGCAGGCGGTCCTGATCATGGGCCAGAGAGGGTTTGAGTATCTTGACGGCGACGTCCCGCCCCAGGCGTTCATCGCTGGCACGGTAAACTTCGCCCATCCCTCCCGAGCCTATCTTTTCGACCACCCGATAGTGACCCAGGACTTTACCAATCATGCAAATCTGAAGCGGCGATTGTCGGCATGTTAGGCCGGGGCGGTCGTGATGTCAACTGCCGTTTTGCACAGTTATTGGTGCAGAATATCCTTCAAGAAAATCCGTTTTCGACGCGGAACGCCGGATGTCGGCAGACGCGGGATCCGGTGGGATTACGGAGTAAACTGGAGCTTGGCTCCGCATCGGGCGGGTACGTTGAAGAACAAAAGGCCGGAACACTTGTGGTCCGGCCCGGGGAAACGCTAGGAGATGAGCGGTCGTGAGGGTCCGAATGTCGAGACAGCCTAACGCTAACCCATGACCGCTGAACCGTGTATGCTCAAACTAGCGCAACCGCTTTCCCCTGGCAATACAGCGAATACCGTAGGTCATGTTTCATGACAACCACCCCCTAACGACCTGGAGCCCCAAGTCGGTATCTCAACGTATCTTTTGATCTCTACCTATCTTTTGCGGGTTGTGAAACACTCTGTCATTGTTCGTGCCACCTTACGGCAGATCGGTGCAAAAACGGAAAAACGGATTGTCGCGCACGTCTGAGCTGCGCCCAAGGGCGACCCGAGACGCCAGATACATAGGGTTATCGAATGAAGCAGCCCGAGCCTACGACGAGCGCCGTGGCCGGATGCAAGAGATCCAAGCTCTGCTCGAATCTCAGTCGCTCACTGGCTAGTTTCCTCGGGATTCTCGGTTGGCGGATTATTTTTCATCTTCATCAGGTAGCACTCTTCGTGAACTGCCTGACCTTCATTGTTGGTCTTGGCTGTCCGCAGGTCAACGGGCTCATTACAAATAACGCACATCGGGTATCGGGACCTTATCATCAGTACCTCCGCCCCGGAGCACATCGTTGCACAAGCCGTACCAAACCGGTTGTGAATATGTTTGCACCTTAATGGCTGAGCACCGAAGTCGTTAGGCGCAGTGCTATGCTTCGGGCTTCCTACTCGGGCAGACATTTTACCCTCGGAAGGTCGAGATTTTCCTACAGTATTTCTTGTAATTGAATGGCATCGTCATCGACCGTCACTTACCAGGTTTCGCAGTCGTCACCTGCCTGTGCAAGACTTTTGTCATGGCGGGACCGGACGCTACAAGACATTAAGTACCTTCAGTGGCGTTCCAGCCTCAGGACGCTGTACCTAGGGGTCGTGAAATCTCGTGATGCTTAAGAGATTTCGTGATGCTTAAAGTGGATGATGATGAGCAGGCCACACCGGTTCCCCGTAGCCTTCGAGAGCCATGAATGCGCTGCGTGATGCTCGAACTTTTGGGGGCCGCTGTTCCTCGCCTTCCCTGCATCTAAACTCTCACAGCGCCATCTGGGAATAGCAGAAGGGGTCTGTTAGACTTCTCCTTCGAGCACAAACTGCATGAGGAAATCGTGCGAGACCTTATGCTCGTTGTACACAAGGTTTGGCGAGGAAAATGTGGCGCGACTTCGCGAAGAAATCACTAATCAATGTACACACGGCGTACGCAGATTTGGTGATTTGCCGGCAATTTAGGGATCCTGGAGTCAGTAAGTTACAGATACCAAAAGCGTGGGCTGAGTCCCGGGTAGAATCGTGTTTGATTCCAGACAGTTAGACTTCACAAGGCATACGTGCGAAGGTAAAGCGCTGCTACAGTACCGTCGACCGAGCACAATTCTGGAGGGAAGTTGGTAATTTCATACTAATGGCCAGCAAGCGTTTGGGCATCGTCTGCAAGAGAACGGCAATCTTCCTCTTCATGGTTTTTTCGGTCGTCACGGCGGCATCTTCCCTTTCGGCGGGACAGATCGCTCCTCAATGGGAGTTCTTTGGCGGCTATTCCTATATGAGATTCGATTCCCCGCCGCTTGGCTATCCGAGCTGGTCCAACCTGAACGGATTCAACGGCGAGGTCACCTATAACATCACCCGGCGCTTCAGCGTGACGGCGGATGGAAGCGGTGGCTATGGATCCATGATCACGGCATACAATTACATGATTGGTCCGCAATATAACTTGCGCAAGGACAAATCAAAATACTTCGCTCATGCATTTATTGGCAAAGCGGAGAATACGATCGGTATCACGACCTTGATCAAGAGTGGATTTGAAAGCGTCGGGCGCGCATACGCCTTCGGAGGAGGTTACGACCGGGACCTGACTCCGCGGTTCACGTTTCGCGTCATGGCCGATTACCTGCACACCGACACGTTTGGCACGAGTCAGACCGATGTACGGATATCGACCGGGTTGGTTTTCCACCTCGGTCACTTTGGCCGGCGGCCCAAACTTTGAACAAGGCGTTACGTCCCGAACCATGTTTCTTAGACTTGTCGAAGCGTCCACTTTTTTCGAAGGGGCTCGATTGATGCCGAGCAAGCGAATATGCCTGGTTCTTATTGCCGTGGGGCTGGCGCCGCTGATGGGATGCGGTTCCCCCTCGATTTTTTCATCGTCGTCCACTTCGCATACCGCTTACGTCACTCTGCCAAACTCGAACGCGGTGGCGGCCTTCCGCATTAAAACCAGCGGCAGCAGCGTCAACAACAACGCCGAGGCCCAATTCACCACCATTGTGGGATCGCCGTTTCCTGCGGGGAGTTCCCCGACATCGGTTCTGGTCCATCCTTCCGGCAAGTACGTTTATGTTGTGAATCGAAACGAGAACGATATTTCGCTGTTCACCATCAACAGCTCGATAGGCTCGCTGCAGGAAGTGCTGCCCCGAACCACCACCGGACTCACGCCGGTTTCGATGGTTATGGACAGCGGAGGCAGTTATCTTTTCGTGATCAATGAACTCTCTAGCAGTATCTCGACTTACTCCATCAATGCTGGAACCGGAGCTCTTAGCCAGATCGCGGGATCGCCCTTTACCACCTTTAACAATCCGTTCTCGCTGGCAATCGCTCCTTCGGGAAAATTCCTTTACGTGGTGAATCCAGATTTGACTTCGGTTATTGCGTACACCATAGCCTCTGGCGTTTTGACGCCAGTGGCTGGCTTGCCGGCGCAAGTGGGCAATGGACCGCGGGCTATCACGGTCGATCCAGCGGGAACTTTCGTCTATGTGACGAACTCGGCCGACAACACGGTTTCGGTACTGAACATTAATCCCGGCACTGGTGCTTTAACGCTGCTGGGTACATTTGCTACCGGGATTACGCCCACATCCGTGGTGGCTTTGGATACTTATCTCTATGTGGGCAATCAGGGATCCACGAACGTCTCTGCGTTCACTGTGACTCCCGTCACGGGGGTGCTCACGGAGATTACGAGTTCCCCTTTTAGCGTTGGTATCGCTCCGTTGTTCGAAGTGCTGGACCCCGATAATCTGTTTCTTTACGTCGGAAGTCAGACGGCGAACAGCGTTACTGCGCTGTCGATTGATACGAGTACAGGAGCTCTTGCCGAAACCTCGCAGTCGGCAGCGACCGGGGTTTCACCCTCATCGATGGGAGTTACAAAATAAATTCCGCGGAGAGCTTCGTGCTGCCGAGCAGGCGCTTCCGGATATGACCTCGGCGGCACGGCACGGGCATGGACGCCCGCGCCTACGTTAGCAAACCATGATCAACTTCGGAATTATCGGCTTCGGATTGCACGCGGTGAAGCGCGTGATACCCGGTTTTGCGCTGGCCAAGAACTGCCGGGTGACCGCTCTGTCCCGGCGCGAAATGGCCAAGGCGAAGGAATCGGCGCGCCAGCACAATATTCCTCTGGCCTTCGATTCGGCTGAGGAGTTGTGCCGCTCTCCCCAGGTTGACGCCGTGTTCATTACCACTCCGAACGCTTGCCATTTAGAGGATGTGCTGGTCGCAGCCGCATGTGGCAAACCGATACTGTGCGAGAAACCCATGGCGGTGAATTCCGACCAGTGCCGGCAAATGGTCGAAGCAGCGGGCAAGGCCAAAGTTCTGTTGGGAGTGGCCCAGGTCTTTCGTTTTGAAGAGAGCACGGCGTGGTTGCGGCAACAGTTGTCCGCGGGACAAATCGGCAAACTGGTTTTTGCGCGCTCGGAATTTTCTTTTCCCGCATCCCATGGACATGCGCGTACATGGATTCACGATCCCGTGGTCTCCGGTGGCGGACCGGTCGCTGATGTTGGGGTTCACTGTATCGACACGCTGCGCTTCATTCTGCAGGACGAAGTATCGCGGGTAAGCGCTCGCGAGATTCCGGGCAATGCTTGCGAAGTAGAAGCGGGCGCAACGATGGTGCTCGAATTCTCGCGCGGCACGCTGGCTACAGTTTCGGTTTCATTCCTAGCCGAATACCGCACGCCTCTCGAGCTGGTTGGGGAAACTGGTGTGCTATGGGCTGACAATGCGTTGACCGTCGAGCATCCCATCAATCTTGAACTGCGGCGTGGTGGCACTGTTGTGGACACCCACACAGTCTCGAACCGGCTAGCCTACGCGCTCCAGGTGGACGCGTTCGCTGATGCTGTCGAAGGCAAAGCCGAGTTTCCCATCCCCGGTGAAGAAGGCTGGCGCAATCAGGAAATCCTGGACGCTACGTATCGCAGCATGAAGAGCGGGCGCACCGAAGCGGTGCAAGTAATCTACTAGAGAAGAGCATGTGTCGAGGCGCAATCGGCGGTGCGAAAGTCTGAACATTGACATAAGTCTTAGGCGGAACAATAATGTGTTGTCTTCAGAGGATGGCCCGCCGTGAAAGAATCTCTCCGCTCGCCTCGCGCAACCTGTAAGCTTTCCCATTCAGTTGATAAACGGCTCAACGCGTATGTTCTTGCTGCCAGCGCGGCGGGAGCGGGTTTGCTCGCGTTGACACAATCGGCGCAGGCTAAGATCGTTTACACGCCAGCTAACGTGGTGATGGTGTACGGAATTTATGATCTTGACTTAAACCACGATGGGGTTACAGATTTTAATATTGCTCTCGAACACCCGGACGTTTCTGCCACTGCGTCTGCATTGTTTTGCCTTGGTGCCGGCACTTCCAGTTCGGCGGATGAAATCCTCGGCGCAACTATAGATTCGGCACGGGATGTCAAAGCAGGGTTTGTTATCGGAGGATGGGCCAAGGGCCGGTTCACCGGCCATGAGAGCTTCATGGCCGAAGGGATATGGGGTAGCGGCAAGACCTATGGGTTTAGTGGGCTCTGGGCAAATGGTGGAAAAGGTGTCAGAAATCGCTATCTTGCGCTCCGATTCAAGATCAACGGCAAGTATCACTTTGGCTGGGCACGGTTCAACGTGAGCTTTCCGCACCAGAGCTTGCACGCTGTCTTGACTGGCTACGCCTACGAGACCATCCCGGGCAAAGCAATCGTTGCGGGTCAGACCAAGGGCACCGATGACATTCCTGAGGGACCCGATGCAGCGCTAATTCCAAACTCTCCGCAACCTGCTACGCTTGGCGCGCTGGCACTCGGAGCGCATGGACTGTCGATCTGGCGGCGGGAGGATTCGGCGCCCGAACATAACTAAAGTACGGCTCGGTATTCTAATCTTCCATCGACCGCGCTCAATCGCAGGTCGTCCTTATTCATTCAAGAAACTGCGCAAACACTTGCATATTGACTGATGTTCCGAGCGGACGCATAATGTGCCGTCCCCGGAGGAGAATCCCGTGAAACCATCGCCCCGACCCACCTGCAAACTTTCTGAACCTATGAGCCAACGGCTCAATGCGTATGCGATCGCGGCTGGAGCCGCTGGAGTAGGCATGCTGGCGTTGACGCATCCTGCCGAAGCCAAAATCGTTCATACTCTTGCCAACATTCCGATCGTGCAGGACGGCGGCGTGGTCGAATTGGATTTGAATCACGATGGCATTAACGATTTTCAATTTTCCTTTGTCTATACCACGGAAAGGAGGCGTGTGCCCGAAGGATTCCACCAGTCCTCTATGACCGTAGCTCCGGTCCAGCAATCCAACCGAGTGGTCGGAACTCAGAAAAACGACTCTGAACCGGAGGCGTTTGCGCTCGGACACGGGAAGACGGTAGGACCGAACAGCCCCTTTCCACAGGGGCATTCCGCTTTGTCGATGTGGGCCTGCGCCGGCGGCACTTCCGGCGGTGGCTGCGCCGGTCGGTGGTTGAACAAAAAAGAGGCCTACCTGGGTTTAAAGTTTGTCATCAAGGGAAAAATTCACTACGGTTGGGCCCATATCCGCTTGGCTGGGGAATCTAGTCCAACGATAGTCGGCTACGCTTACGAGACCATTGCCAACAAGCCCATCATCACCGGCGCGACGAAGGGACCAGATGATGCCGGTGTCGAAGAATCAGGTGCAGCTTCCCCTTTGCGTGCTCCTCGACCAGCCAGCTTGGACCTGCTAGCCATGGGAGCGCCAAGACTATCTGTCTGGCGGAGGAAGGAATCAGCGGCCAATACACAATAGGCAACGGCCTGCTTTAAGGCCACGGCTCTGAACAGGGCCTGCCTGTTGCCTCTCGTTCTGGGGTGATGAGCAATACGTGGTCTTCGGAGCAATTCTTTATGAAACGGTCGTCCGGGTCCAGCGATACACCTTCCAAGCTTTCCGATTCCGTCCATCACCAACTCAACATGTACTCACTGGCAGCAAGTGCAGCCGGAGTGAGCCTGCTGGCTTTGGTCGAGCCGTGCGAGGCGAGGATTGTCTACACGCCCGCTCACATCAGAATCGGAGTGAACGAAAGTTACAAACTTGATCTCAACCATGATGGCGTCACCGATTTCACGATCCTGAACACAACAAACATGGGGGACAGCACGGCTTTCTTCACACTGTTTGAAAAGCCGGGGAAAGGTAACGCGGTTGAAGCCCGCTATTCCCACAATGGCTTCATCAGACTCGCTAAGGCGCTCACACGAGGAGCGCGGATTCAGGCCGGTAACTCCTTCAACCACAAGTCGGCTTTGATGGCTTCCGTTTTTTACGGGCCTTCCAACCCTGTCTCCTATGGTAGCTGGCTGAATGTCAGCGGTCGTTACCTCGGCCTGAGGTTCAAAGTCAATGGCGAGACCCACTACGGGTGGGCGCGGTTGAGCGTTAGCGCCAGGGTGCAAAGAGTACCCCTGACCGCCGTTCTGACCGGTTACGCTTACGAGACCATCCCTAACAAGGCGATAATCGCTGGCCAGACCAAGGAACAAGTCGACAGCAGTGTCGGGCAACCGGATGCCGCAAGTCCCGCTGCGCCCACAGAACCGGCCAGCCTCGGCGCGCTCGCGGTGGGAGCGCCGGCATTATCCATCTGGCGACGCGAGGGGTCGGCAGGAAGTGCAATCACAAGCAACTAGAAATACGAATTGTCGAGACATTGCTAGCTATGTCTCTACAGCCGATTGCTGCGTTGAATAGTACAGCGAGCAGCCCGACTAATGTTTTGAACCATCCGCGACCGTAGCAGGGGGAATCCCCTTCGCCTCCACGATCGCCCAATGCCACTCTTGGCCGTCGTCAAGATTTTCGTCCAGCTTTTCCCGATAGACAGTAGTCGCGAAAGGTGCGGACGATCCTTTCAAATGCAGTAGAAGCGTTACGTCCGAACGCTTGTCGGCTGCGGTCGCATCTTCGGCGGCGGCAGGCAGGAGTTTCGCGGCTCCATAGTCATCAGCAGTCGTATCGTCATGGCGCACAAGAGTAAGGCCGACCGTGATTTCGCGCACGTTCCACGAACTGGCGTTGTACATCGAGACTTCCAATGTGTCTCCATGAATGTTCGCAGGCCCGTCCAACTTCGCGAGTTCACTCTGCGGGAGGTCTTGCGATACGTAGGGACTGGAGAGCAACGCCGTACTGTTGGCGTTGAAGGAAAGGCTGCAAGTTCCATCGGGGGAAGACATCTGAAAATGGGTTGCGCCACCCTCAAAGGTAAAGGTCGGTCTTGCCCCAAGCCGGAAGTGCTCGACATCGTCAATCACCTGGGTGAGATTGTCGTTATCGATGATGCTCGGCGCGGCTGGTTCTTTGGGCTCTTTGCTCTGACGCAGGGAGCGCGCCAGATCGCCCAGAGATACTTCGTCCTGCGATTGCGCGGCGCAAACTGGCAGCAGCATTCCCAGCGAGACTGAGCCTAGAAAAACCAGGAAGACGCCGAGATAAAACCGATATTTCATCAGTACTCGTCCGAAAACCGAGGATTTCCCTAAAGCAAATTGTAGTCAGAAAAAGGGTGGGCAATCGCGCGGTGGGGCGAACGTTGGTATTAGAACCTTAGGGACACCGGGAGCTGCAGAGAGGGGGAACGCGAGGTGCATGGACGCCTAAGAGTGAAAATCACGGACGTGCGGGACGAAGTAGTAGCGCAACAGGGCGCCACACGTCCGTGAAGTTTACAGCAAGCCAGATGAGCGGAAACGAGTGACCGGATCAGCTATGGGCATGGGCTCCCGCTTAAAAATCCAACGAGCCACCGCAAACCCCAACGCCGCATAGCACAGATGAACAAGTTTCATAACTCACCCCCAAGAAGGTCTTCCACAGCACCTTAAGGGGAGGCTCAATGAGGTCAAGTTAGCAAGCCCGCACTGCAAGCGCAACGCCCGAATGGGCCATAGACGTAGCACAATAGTTTGGGAAAGTAACCTGCGAAGTAACCAGACAACGCACTGTTTGCGACAGTTGCAACGGCTTGCAACCACGTAGATCGAGGCGCACTCGGGACTGAAGTGCATGCGCTTACATTGCTCACGCTGATGTAGACTGCATCTTTCCTCGTATTACCTGGGAGGATGGAGGCTTCCTATGAGCTGGGCGAGCAAGCTGGTCGAGCCTTATCGCATCGAGGACGGAAGCAAGTTCCGCTTGACGGATTTCGATCCGGAAGACACGGGCAAGATACATTCGAAGAAACACGCGGAAAAACTTCTGGCCGATGGCATCGCGGACATGACCGATTTGCAGAGCAAGCTCTACGCCCAGGACCGTTGGGGTGTCCTGCTTATTTTCCAGGCCATGGACGCGGCCGGCAAAGATGGCGTCATTAAGCACGTGATGTCGGGGGTCAATCCGCAGGGCTGCCAGGTGCATTCGTTCAAGACTCCATCAGTGGAGGAGCTGAATCACGACTACCTGTGGCGTGCCCTGCGGAGGCTGCCGGAGCGCGGCCAGATCGGTATCTTCAACCGCTCTTATTATGAGGAAGTGCTGGTGGTGCGGGTGCATCCGGAGGTATTGAAGAATTCAAGAATTCCTCCATCCTTGTTGACCAAAGACATTTGGAAGGATCGTTTCGAGGACATTAACTGCTTCGATCGTTATCTGACGCGCAATGGAATCGTGGTCCGCAAATTCTTTCTCAATCTTTCGAAGAAAGAGCAGAAGAAGCGGTTTCTGGACCGTCTCGATCGCCCGGAAAAGAACTGGAAATTCTCCGAAGCCGATGTGCGTGAACGCGAATACTGGAACGATTATATGAAGGCCTACGAGGACATGATTATCCATACGGCGAGCCCGCAAGCGCCGTGGTATGTGATCCCGGCCGACAATAAATGGTTCACTCACGTGGTTGTGGCGGCGGCGATTGTTGAGACCATGGAGGATCTGAAACTGGCTTACCCGGTTGTCGATGCTAATAAGCGGAAGGAGTTACGGGCTGCGGCGGCAATGCTCAAGGGAAAGAAGAAAACTTAAGGGCACAAGACAATTTCAGATTGCTTAGCAGGGGTGCTTTCGTGAGACGATTCCAGGCGGTACACTGAAGTTTCCTTTTCACGGGGTGGTGAACTCAATGAATGTTTTCAAGTGGACAGTCGGTCGAACTGCGTGGATTGCATGCGTTCTCTTGATATGGTTTGCAAGCACGAGCTTCGCGCAGAGTCGAACCGAAGAGAAAGTGCGGAAAACTCCTGAGCTGCAGAGCGACAAAACTTCCTCGGGCGACGATGACAATGAAGATCCCCAGTTCAAAGGCATGAAATACCGGCTGGTGGGGCCGTTCCGCGGCGGACGGTCGTTGACTGCGTCGGGCGTTGCGGGCGATCCGAACACGTATTACTTCGGCTCGACCGGCGGAGGGGTATGGAAGTCCACCGACGGCGCGATGACTTGGATTTCCGTTTTCGATAAGCAGGCAGTATCTGCGATTGGAAGCCTGGCGGTTGCGCCTTCGGATCCAAACGTCGTGTACGTAGGGACGGGCGAAGCGTGCATTCGCGGCAACATCTCGCACGGCGATGGAATTTACAAGACAGTCGATGGCGGGAAGACCTGGAAAAACGTCGGCCTGCGCGACTCGCGGGCAATCGGAAAAGTGATTGTCGACCCCAAGAATACGGATGTTGTCTATGTGGCCGCGCTGGGCCACCCTTTCGGCCCGAATACTGAGCGCGGCATCTTTCGTACCACTGATGGAGGCAAAACGTGGGAAAAAGTCCTGTACAAGGACGAGAACACGGGCGGCATCGATATCGCGTTCGATCCACACAACTCTCATATTCTTTTCGCATCGTTGTGGGAGGCGCGGCGCACTCCGTGGGGACTGTCGAGCGGAGGCCCCGGCAGCGGACTCTATCGTTCGAACGATAGCGGAAGCACATGGAAGCGACTTGAAGAACACGGCCTGCCCAAAGGGCCCTACGGCAAAATTGGAATCGCCGTGGCCGCGAATTCCGATCGTGTATACGCGCTGATTGAAGCGTCCGAGGGCGGTCTGTATCGTTCCGACGATGGCGGCGAAACCTGGGAGCTGCTGAACAATGATCGCGCCTTCTGGCAGCGTGCGTGGTATTACATGCATATCGTTGCGGACCCGCAGTCGGCGGATGTGGTTTACATCGCGAATGTGGACTTTTACAAATCGAGCGACGGCGGGCACACCTTCAACAAGGTGAAGGTTCCTCACGGGGACAATCACGGCATGTGGATCGATCCCAAGAATCCGAACCGCATGATGGTCTCGAACGACGGCGGGGTCACGCTGAGTCTCGATGGCGGCAAGAACTGGACACGCCAGGATAACCAGCCGACGGCGCAGTTTTATCACGTGGCCATCGACACGCGCACTCCTTACTATTTGTATGGCTCCCAGCAGGACTTGGGTTCAGTCGCGATACCCAGCCGTAGCGATAACGGGTCCATCGATCGTGCGGACTGGTATGCGGTTGGAGGTGGAGAGGCAGGCTACATTGCTCCGTACCCGCCGGATCCTAACATTGTTTATGCCGGCGAGTATGAAGGTGTGATTACTCGCTTCGACAAGCACGATGGACAGACGAAGAACATCTCAGTGCAGCCCGAGATCAGTGACGGTGGCGGGGCGGCGAAGCTGGAACACCGTTTCCAGTGGACGGCGCCGATTGTGATCTCGCCGCATGATCCAAATACGCTCTACCACGCCGGGGAACGCTTGTTCAAAACGACTGATGCTGGGATGGATTGGGAAGCCATCAGTCCCGATCTCACGCGCAACGATAAGAGTAAGCAACAGGCCTCGGGTGGTCCGATCGACAAGGATGACTCGGGCACGGAATATTACGACACCATATTCGCCGTTGCCGAATCGCCGCTGGTGAAGGGTTTGATCTGGGTGGGCACGGACGATGGACTCGTGCACATCACGCGCGATGGCGGAAAGACCTGGAGCAACATCACGCCCAAGGATCTGCCGGACTGGAGCCGCATCAGCCTGATCGATGCTTCGCCGCACGATGCGGGTACAGCTTACGTAGCTGTGGATCGGCATCAGTCGGACGACATGCGTCCTTATATTTACAAGACCAACGATTACGGCAAAACATGGGTGAAGATGGTGAAGGGGATTCCAGATAACGCGTTTGCCCGTGCGGTTCGCGAAGATCCCAAGAAACGCGGCCTGCTCTATGCGGGCACTGAGAGTGGCGTGTATGTGTCTTTCAACGACGGCGCGGATTGGCGTGCTCTGCAACTTAATTTGCCTACCACGCCGGTTCACGACTTGATGGTGAAGAATGACGATCTGGTTGTGGCTACGCATGGGCGTGCGTTTTGGATTCTCGACGATATTTCTCCGCTGCGGCAATACAGCGATGACGCCAAACAAGAGGCACACCTGTACACTCCCGCGACCGCGATGCGATTCCAGAATCCGAGCGAAGACGAGGACGCTCCCAAGCCTGTAATGGTTGGAGACAATCCTCCCACTGGGACGCTGATTTACTACTTTCTTAAAGACAAACCAAAGGGCGAAACGACGATTGAGATTCTCGACGCCACCGGCAGCGTGATTCGAAAATACTCCAGCAACAAGACGGAAGAACTGGACGAGCCTCTGACTCCCGAGGATAAGAAGCCGGAAAAACAGATCAAGCCGGAAGCCGGGCTCAATCGTTTTGTCTGGGACCTGCGCTACACCGGGATCTCGCGCGTGCCCGATTACTATCTCTGGGAATATAAAGACGGCGGCCGAGGTCCATTGGCGGTTCCAGGCAAATACCAGGTACGGCTCACCGTTGATGGAAAAAGTCAGAGCGCGGCATTCGAAGTAACAATGGATCCACGGGTCCAAGTTTCGCAGGCCGATTTGCAAAAACAATTTGATCTGCTCATTCAAGTGCGCGACCAACTCAGCCGGGTTTACGACACGGTAAACCAGATTCAGGACGTGCGCGAGCAAGTGGATGGACTGAGAAAACGGCTCCCGGATGACGCGGCGGTGAAGAACACGATTGTGGCCGCTGACGCGCTCGACAAGAATCTATTGTTGGTGCGCGACGATCTGGCGCAGATGAAAATTAAATCGAATGAAGATTCGCTGTCTTACCCGCAGAAAGTCGACAGCAAGCTCGCCGGTCTGGCGATGGCGGTCGGGGTCGGAACCGATTCCGCTCCGACCGAGGCCGAATATCGAGTCTTCGAAAAGCTGAAGCAGCAGGCGGATGTTTCGATCGCCCATTGGGCGGAAATCCAAAGAACCGAACTCGCCGATTTTCAGAAGATGATGGCTGGCCAGAACATTCAGGCCATCGTCGTGCCTGCGGCCGAGAACGCCGGGTCAGCCGGGGAAAGTCCAAGGTAAACGCTGAGAGGTTCACGCTGAGATTGGATCGATCATTCGTTCAAGCGATTCCCAATCGACGCTCCAGATCGCTGGCCAATCAGAATTTGCCTCAACTTCCGGTTGCTTCGAGATAGTGATCGATCTGCTGGATCGGTTGCGCACACTCCACCGCGATCGCAAACACTTCCCGTCCAGGCTTCCGGTCGACCCTCACTACTTTACCCTCACCCACAAACCGAATAGGACGATCAAGCTCGCGACCGTCCACGGTCACGGTAAAACTTACCGGAGTGTGCTGCGGAATCATGGAAGAGGTCTCCAACAGCAGGCCGCAGATGCTGATATTTTTGCTGACCGCCTCGAACTCGACTATCAAGTCAACATGGCAAACCTTCAGGCGAACCGGATATTGGAGTTGGAAGCGCCTATACTTGCGCTCCTGCGGAGGGGAGGAGGACCACACAACGCCGTTAACATTGCTCATAGTGTGAGGTTACTTTGGCGACCAGAACCCGATGCTAATTGTGGTTACGTCGGGGTCAAAAGAGCACGAAGGCTGCTGCCCAGGAGGCCAATTCCCGCGGGTGCCATGGTCCAATCCTTCAGCCGAAATTCGAGGGTCGGGTAGCTGGTTTTGGCCTGATTTGAGTTGTCCGATTGCCGTGCACGGCGGTGAATTCAGCCTGTCTGCAAAACTGGCCCTCGGTTGCTTTCGGCACGTCCTTCCGCGACCTACCCAATGGCCGGTGCGGCGTTCAGACTACCTCTTCGCCCCAGATTTATAGATTCGGGGGAGACAACAGGGTCATCTATGATGAGACAGCTTCCTGCCCGCTGGAATGCGCTTGTTGTACTTCTCGCTCTTGCGACGATGCTGGGCTGCCAAGGCCTAAGCAGCTCGAACAAGTCCTCCCCTCCTCCTCCGAACAACCCCAAGCCCGGAGAGCTTACGGTCGCGCCGACCAGTGTTAGTTTCGGCATCGTGGATGTCGGGAACAACCAAAGCAAGCCCGCCACTATGACCAACTCGGGCGGATCGAGCCTGACCGTTTCTAAGGTGACCTCCACCGGCGCAGGCTTTACCGTGAGCGGAATGAGTTTGCCGCTGACACTGGCGTCCGGTCAAAGCCAGGGTTTTACCGTCATCTTTACGCCAGCGTCCGCTGGCGCTGTCACTGGAAATCTGGCAATCGCAAACACAGGCTCGACACCCACGGTTAACGTCGCTCTCTCCGGAGGCTCGCTGACAGCGGGCGCGGTCACTCCAAGTTCTTCGAGCCTTAACTTTGGAAGCATTCTCGTGGGCAACAAACAAACGCTCACTGAAACTCTGAACAACACCGGCGGATCTGCCCTGACGGTCACGCAGGTCACTCCTACTGGCACCGGCTTTGCCGTGAGCGGATTGACTTTGCCCTTGAACCTGCCGGCTGGCGAAGGGCAATCGTTCAGCGTCACCTTTACTCCGCAATCTGCGGGCACAGTCAGCGGAAACCTAGCCATCGCGAACACCGGGGCCACCTCGATGGTAAACGTCCCACTCACGGGAGGCGGACAGACGGCAGGTGCTCTTACGCCCAGTCCCGCCAGTCTTAACTTTGGAAGCGTGGAAGTGGGCAGTAACCAGGCGCTCACAGAAACTCTTACCAACTCTGGTGGATCCAGCGTCACCGTCACTCAAGTAAATCCCACAGGCACAGGCTACAGCGTGAGCGGGCTGAGTCTGCCCTTGACCCTCACGTCCGGACAGAGCCAAGGCTTCAGCGTCACCTTTACCCCGTCCTCTGCCGGCAACAGCAGCGGAAATCTGGCGATCACCAGCAACGCATCGAACGCCAGTCTGAATGTTCCGCTATCCGGAAACGGCCTGGCGCCGGGTTCGCTCGCGCCGAGTCCATCAAGCCTTAGTTTTGGCAGCGTGCAGGTCGGCAATAACCAGCAACTCTCGGAAACTCTGACCAACTCGGGTGGAGTCAACGTTAATATCTCGCAGGCTTCGGTCGGAGGAACGGGCTTCACGATGAGCGGGTTGAACCCGCCGTTGGTGCTCACTCCCGGGGAACATTACACCTTCACTGTTACGTTCACGCCGCCCTCCCCTGGGAGTGACAGTGGAAGTGTTTCAATTGTCTCGAATGCGTCGAACCCGAACTTGTCCATCCCACTAAGCGGCACAGGAACACCTGTGCCTGAGGGAACATTGGCTGTCTCTCCGACCACGTTGAACTTTGGCAACGTGGTCGTGGGAACCAACTCGCAACTAACTGGGACGCTCACCGCTAGCAGCGAGAGTGTCACGGTCTCTTCTGACATTCTTAACGGATCAGCTTATGCTCTGAGCGGAATCTCGTTCCCGGTCACGATTCCCGCAGGCCAGCACGTGCAGTTTACGATAACGTTTACGCCTGCAGGGACCGGCACAGCCTCCGGCAGTGTCTCGTTCACCAGCAATGCTGCAAACTCTCCGACCGTGGAAACCTTTACGGGCGTCGGCACCCCTCCCCCGCAGCACTCCGTTAATCTCTCCTGGACCGCGAGCACATCGCAGAACATCAGCGGGTATAACATTTATCGCGGCATCAAGTCCGGCGGGCCCTATTCGAAAATCAATCCAGTGCTGAACGCCAGCACCGTCTACACCGATACCACCGTCGCCGACGGGCAGACTTATTACTACGTAGCCACCGCAGTCAATTCGAGTAACGAAGAGAGCGCCTACTCCAATCAGACGACGGCTGTAATTCCTCCGCCGTAGTTCTTGGTTCGCCTAGGGAAACTCGACATCTCCGGGAGTGGGGCACATGCTGATGTGGGCCCGCTTCCGGAGAAAGCACCGGCCCTGCCAAACATCCTGTCCGGAAAGATTTCCACTTGCGGAACTTAATGTATTTGTTTAATCTTGCATGACTTTTCACAAGAAAGGACATGCGTTCATAAGGTCCGTCCCTGGGTTCAGCCAGATGTACTACCGGGGACCTTCCGTTATTCGCTTTAGTCGATAACCTTCCACAATCGCGATATGAAATTCCCCCGCGCTATGTCTCGATTGCCGGTTTCGTGGGCCGTGATCGCGATCGTTTTCCTATCGACATTTCCAGCGGGTGCGCACGATCCTATCACCACCAAGTCCGCTTTATCGAACTCAAAAAAGGAACGCCTAATCGTTACACCCCTGAATCTTGCTTTCGGAAGAGTCCCAGTCGGCCGTCGACACGTCCAGACTGTGACTTTGACGAACTGGGGAGATTCAGCCGTCAGGTTGCTGCAGGTCGTCACCCAGGGAGGCGACTTTGCCGTTGTCGGGCTGGATTTACCCGTTACGCTCGGGCGGGGAGAGAGTTACACATTCAGTGGCGCGTTTGCCCCGCGATCCAGGGGCGCCAGCCGTGGCAGCGTTGCCTTTGTTTCGGACGCTTCGAGCATCTCGAACCCGGCTCTGAGAATGGAATTGACGGGCGAGGGGTCAGCGGATGACGGGCAGCTCATCATTAACCCGGCAACCATGAACTTTGGCACGGTGCAGGTGGGATTGAGTGCCAGCGAGGCGGGAACCCTCAGCGCCGGCGCGAGTCAGATAACCGTTTCGTTTGCTTGGAGCAGCAGCGCCGAATTTACCCTCAGTGGACTGTCCTTCCCGCTGACCATTCCCGCCGGCGGAAACCAGGGATTTACGGTTACGTTTACTCCTCAAGCCAGTGGCACGGCATCAGCTACGCTCTCCTTCATGGATGGGAATGGGTTGACTCTCGCGCGGGAACTTCTGAATGGCACTGGCATCGTCTCACAGAATCATACCGTCGGCCTTTCATGGATCGCCAGCACTTCGCAAAATGTCGTCGGATACAATATTTATCGCGGTAATCAGTCGGGGGGCCCTTACGCCAAGATCAATTCCTCTTTAGATTCGAACACCGCCTACACCGACACTTCGGTGGCCGATGGCAACACATACTATTACGTGACCACGGCGGTCAATTCGGACAACGAAGAGAGTGTTTACTCCAATCAGGCCCAAGCCACGATTCCGTGATTTTTGCAGGTTGCTGCAAGTGGCTCGAATCCCAAGCTGCGCGCGCCTTCAGGCGTCCTTTCGAACCAACTCCTGACCTCCGGGTTGATTCCCGGCGGCTAGGCCAACTGTCCAAAACTCTCTCGGTCTGCAATAGTTTGCACACAATGTTTCTACCGCTGTCTCCATGAAGCTGCGCAAATCACTGACTGCTGGACGGTAAACAATGGCGACCCTTGGAATCAATCGGCGGCTGAATTGCTGCGGCTGGGCGGGCGAACCGAACCAGAAACATGACCGCTCCCCCATTCACGCATATGAGGTTCTTCTCTGCCATGCTTTGGCGGAGCATGGGCCTGATTGTTCTGCTGCTGCTGTCTGTGCCAGCTTTCGCGCAAGGAATTTCCCTAGCGAACCTTAATGATGGCCTACTTAACTCCGGCACAACGAACCCCGTTTCGGGCAATGCCGCCTCCAGTGATGCTGGCGTACTGGCAGGTTCGCCGGTTGTACCCGTTTCCCTACCCGAAGCGCCCGCACAGCATAGGTTTTGGGACACAGAGAATCGGGCTCTTTTCACGACGGTTGCTGTTCTCAGCGCCGCCGATTTTGCTCTAACCCGCTCGATTCTGCAAAGCGGCGGAAAAGAACTGAACCCGGTAACCCGCTTTTTCAGCGGCAGTACCGCGGGGCTGGCGGTGAATTTCGCTGGCGAAACCGCAGGAGTTATTGGACTCAGCTACCTTTTTCACAAAACCGGGCACCATCGGCTGGAGCGGGTTACCCCCATGCTCGACATTGGGGCGTCGGGGTTCGCCGTCATCTACGACCTCAACCACCGCTAAGTCTTGCCAACCGAAGCTATGATTCCTAAAGATAGTTCCCTACCCTCGCATTTACCTTGGTAGCGCAAGCTTTTCCGTGGTAAGATTCCCCCGCTTTCGAGCTGTGGCGGCATGGGGCGCGCTCCTTAACGAAGACTCCCGAGGAGAAGCTCGTATGACCCGAAGCTATTTCGTTCTAACCGTTCTTTTGTGTGTTTCGGCCAGCCTAGGCGCACGCGCTGCGGCCAGCGATGAGATTATCCCCGCCGGAACGCTTCTGCAATGCACATTAGATGAACCCAACTTCTCGTCCAAGACGGCACAAGTAGGCGATCCCGTGCTTTGCTATTTGAGCCATGTAACCGCCTTCGGGCGTTCAGTCTTTCCCCGCGGCGCGGAGCTAGGTGGCCACCTTCAGGACTATAAAAACCCCGGACACTTTGTCGGCAAGGGCTGGATTGAAATCGATTTTGATCGCATCGTCCTGCCCGGTGCGCAGGTCTATCCTCTTACGGCGAAAGTAATTTCAGCGCCCCACCTGAGAGTGGACGCCGAGGGCAAGGTTCACAGCAAGGGTCATCCCAAGAGAGACGCCGCGCTCTGGGCGATTCCGGTCTTCTGGCCGGTCAAGCTCATCACCCTTCCCAACCGCGGACCGTTTCCAACTTTCAAGGGCGAAGCTCGGCTGACCATGCGACTGATGGAAGACATCGAAATTCCAGTGGCGGCCCGAGCTTCGGTTCCCATGCCACCATGGGCCACCCCTAGCAGCTATAACTATTCTCCCTCCGCACTCTACATTCCGGCTTCCACAGCTCCGCGAGAGCAACCCGCAACCTTGCAGCCGGCCAATTTCGTGCAGCATACAGCGGAGGTTCAGCCCAAACAGCAGCCAACCACGGTCATCGTGCTGAAGGGCGGTGGCGCATGGATCGCTCGTGATTATTGGCTAGAAGCCGGACAGCTCCATTGCGTGAGTCTGGATGGAGAGCAGAAAGTGATCGCCCTCGAGGCCATGGATCTTTACCAGACAGTAGGTGTGAATCGAGAGCGACACGTCGATTTCGTGCTCCGCTCGAAAGATCTGGTTGAGCAGTAAGAAGCAGCGGCTAAGCCACAGTTCGTTTTGTGAAATCAGGAGTCCGCGTGGGTAGCTGGAGCACTGGCTGCCCTGCGGACTTCCTTGTCTTTCGTAGATTTTATTTGGAAAGCAATTCCACCAACGCGATTGCGCCGTCGCCCTTGCCTGCAATTTGTTTTGGAACCGAAGCACAGCACCAACGAACCGATATAAGATAGTCTTCTACGGAATTCGCTTGGGGACGAGATCCGCGACTTAAGTTCTTGGGAGGCTTCCATGCGCAAAATCGCAATCGTCATCGGAATCGTAGTGCTCATCATCGTAGTTGCCGTGGGCGTGCTTTTGGCGACTTTCAATCCTAACGACTACCGGGGCACGGTCCAGACCAAACTCGAGCAGCAGTTGAATCGAAAAGTCAGTTTGGGTGACATGAGTTTGGGGCTGTTCCCGCTTCGTTTTCGAGTGGCGAACCTTTCGATCGCTGACGATCCGAAGTTCAGCAATCGCCCGTTCATTCAAACCCAGGAGTTGAGCGTTTCGGTAAAACTCCTTCCCCTGCTTAGCAAGTCGGTAGAGGTCGATTCGCTTTCGTTGGAACGTCCCAGCGTCGAATTGATCAAGAACGCGCAGGGCGTGTGGAATTTCGCCTCGCTTGGTCAAAGTGCGCCTGCAACAGCGCCGCCATCGGCGTCTGCTCCGGGTGCGCCGCCACGGACACCCGCTCCGTCTCCCGCGCCAGCCGAGTCCGGCGGGCAACAATTCTCGTTGGGCGAATTGGCAATCAACGATGGATTGGTCGCAATCACCGATCTGCAGGACCACAAGCCGCGAACTGTCTACAACAACATCAATCTCAAGCTTACGGATTTCGCTCCCAACACTCCGTTCAACCTGGAGGCATCGGTTCACTTGCCCGGTTCGGGGAGCCAGGAAGTGCAGCTACAAGGCAAGGGTGGGCCACTCTCGCACACGAATCCCGCCAGCACGCCCTTCAAGGGAACTCTAGAACTAAAGGGAGTCGAGATTGGAGAACTGCAAAAGTTCCTGCAGACTCCGGCGCTAGTCAACACCGACGGTGTGCTCTCTGGACACACAGATATCGCCAGCGCGAACGGAAACCTATCGGCAAACGGACAGATGAATCTGGACAAACCAAAGTTGCACGGCATCGATGTGGGATACCCGATCAACGTGGACTACGACGTCAGCGACGACCTGGTTAATGATTTACTAAAGATTAATAAGGGCGCGATCAAATTAGGTCCGACGCCGGTGTCCGTCACGGGCACGATGAACTCGAAGCCTACACCGGCGCAGGTTGATGTGGAACTGAAAGCCAACAGCGTTTCCATCGCAGAGATTGCCCGCCTGGCGGCCGCTGCGGGCATTGCCTTCGCTCCCGGCACGACCGTGACCGGACAAATCAATGCCGACATCAAGGCTCAGGGCTCTGCGGATAAGCCCGCGCTCAACGGAACTCTGGCAGGCAACAACCTGCAGATTTCCGGGAAAGAAATCGCCAAGCCGGTTCAGGTCAAGACGGTGAATATTGCGCTGACGCCAACCGAGATTCATTCTGACAACTTCAATGTAACTTCGGGTGGAACCACGGCGGCCGTGCAATTCTCCATGAAGCAATACACTTCCAATGCGCCGCAGGTGAATGCGACGGTACGTGCTCCGCAAGCAGCCCTGCCCGATCTTCTCTCCATGGCCAAAGCCTACGGCGTAACCTCGCTCGACAAGATCAGCGGCTCGGGAAATCTCGCTCTCGATATGAGCGCAGCAGGTCCGCTGCAATCCATTAGCTCGGATCAGATCGTGAAAGCGCTCAACGGAACGATCAACATCAACTTCAACAACGTGCGCTATGCGGGAGTCGACATTTCTCACCAACTTCTTTCCATGATCGGTTCTTCCCAGGGAGGAAAAGATCAGGGCTATACCAACGTTCAGAAAATGACCGGAAACATCGTGGTCAAGAACGGGGTCGCGCAGACCAACAATCTGCAGGCGACTCTTGATATCGGCAACGTAGGCGCGACCGGTACTGCCAACCTGGCCAGCCAGACCCTCAATATGCAACTCACGGCCGTGCTCTCAAAAGCCTTCACACAACAGGCCGGGGGCACGGGCGTCGGCGGCTACATGACTACCGCGTTGGCGAATAATCAGGGAGAGCTAGTAATACCGGCGATTGTTACCGGCACTTTCCAGAATCCAAAGGTTGTGCCCGACGTCCAGAAAATGGCCCAGATGAAACTGAAAGGCTTGATACCCAACGGGGATAATCCCTTGGGCGCCGCTTCTTCGATACTGGGTGGATTGAGCGGACAGAAGGGCCAACCCGCCGCCGGACAGCAGCAGAATCCCGTGAACCAGATCATGGGATTGTTCGGCAGCAAGAAGAAGCAATAGATTCGCGCGGGCTAAGAGGTTTGTGCCGCTGCCTCAATATTGAGGCAGGCCTCCCGTACCGAGGTGCACCTCTAGTTTGATCGTGGCCACGGTCTGCCCATCAGCTTGGGCGTGGCAAACGACCTCGGCCTTCTTGCTCTCGGCATTCTTCGGCGAGTCGAGCGTGATCAGCACCGGCAACTCATCTCCGGATCGAATAGTGTAACTTCCGACGCCGTCTTTGGTGGCCCACCCTTCGGGCGATGTTACTGATAAGGTTATTTCTTTCGATATCGCAGTGCCGTTGCGGAGAAGCAATGGCATCTGCAAAGTTGCTCCGCCGGCAATTGCGATCTCCGGCACGGCGGCCTGCGGCAAGTGTTGCAGGCCATGTGCGCGCCGGAACGTATCGTAGAAACCCCAGGGACCCGCAAGCTCGACCGAAATGCCTATCGTTGGTTTCGTCACTTCTTCCGCCGGACGGACAAACGCAATCGGTTCCGAGCTCACGCCCTCGAAAACATCGCCTGTGATGCTCCCTCCCACGTTCGATTTCCCGAAGGTCAGCTGCACTGGATCGGACCAACCGTCTTTCACGAGATCTTGATCGTCTTTTTTCGCAAGACCTTCGATGTAATCACGGTATTGGCTGAGGTGAAATTCGAATTCCTCCACCGCGATGCGCCAATAGGGCAACTTACGCACGGGTGAGATTTCGGTAACTTGGTACTCCGGCCCGGTCTTCTTAAACTGGTCTTGCTCCTGAGCGTCGGAGAAGTAATAAATCTTCTTAGGTTGCCAGGGCCGCAAACCGTCGAATAGGGTCTCGTTGACGTGCACCGGAGCCGCGAGCTGCGCTGGAAATACCGTTGGGTCGCCCGCCATATCGAACGCTTCCGTGGCCAACACGCCGGAAGCCTGATGGTCTCCGTGATTTTCGCCAATGAAGAATCCGGGTAGCCAGGTCACAATCACTTCTGGTCGGGTGAAGCGCACCATACGGACGACTTCTTCCAGAGCTGTTCCGTTGTGCCAATTCGCCAGAGATTCCAAAACATTCTGAGTGGGAGTATCGCGTCCGTCCAGAAACCACACATTGTCGATTCCAAGCTTGGTCATCGCATGACGCAACTCCATTTCGCGGACCGCCCCCAACGCCGCGGCCCGCTCTGGCCCCATGTTATTGTGGCCGGCTTCGCCGTGAGTCAGATAGACTGCGGCAACGCGTTTGTGCTGATCCAAAAGCTGCGCCAGATAAGCGGAGACTCCGGTTTCATCGTCCGGATGGGCCACCACCAACAGAACATCGGCCTTGAACCGAATATCCGGCTCGGTTGCTGGGGAAGGTTTTGGCGTCTGTGCGACGAGGGTCGCTGTGAAAAGTGTGAGTAAGCAGAGCGAGTGTCGAAGTTTCACTGGTCTCCCGTTGGAGTGCGGTCATTGAAAAACTCCGCATCTTAATCACTTGCGAATATGATTTAGACGCCAGAAGTTGGAGATAAGTACCATTACTTTTGCAGCAAGAACTTCGCCGCAAGGAGCATGGTTGAGTCCAGCCGTCAACAAATCCGCATGAAGACAGGCATCGAAGAAACGTTTTCGTCACTGAAGCGCCAATTTCGCGGAGATTTGCTCCGTCCTGGTAACGAGGGCTACTCCCAGGCGCGGGGCATTTGGAACGCAATGGCAGCCCGTAGCCCCGCTCTCATAGCCCGCTGCGCAGACGTCGTGGATGTGCAAAGTGCGGTCCGCGCCGCCGCGGCCGCTGGCGTTCTCACCGCAGTGCGCTGCGGAGGTCACAGCCTCGCCGGCTTCAGCACATGCGACGGCGGACTGGTGATCGATCTTTCGCTAATGCGCCACGCAGCAGTTGATCCCCAAGCCCGCAAGGCGCGCTTCGCCGGCGGCTGTCTGCTTGGTTCGATCGATGCAGCCACGCAGCAACACGGTCTCGTTTTTCCCTCGGGAGTAGTCTCGCACACCGGCGCTTCCGGTTTGGTTCTTGGTGGAGGATTCGGCTGGCTGACTCGCTTGCATGGGTTATCTTGCGACAACGTCGAAGGCTTTACGCTGGTGACCGCCGACGGCTCGATTGTGCATGCGAGCGCAAGAGAAAACGCCGACTTGTTTTGGGCCTTGCGAGGAGGCGGTGGCAACTTCGGAGTCGTCACTGAGTTCGAAGTAAAGCTCTACCCCTTAAGGTCGGTGGTCCTGGCTGAAGGATTATGTCTCGAAGACGACATCTCCGGCCTCGTACAGCGCTGGAGAGATTTCATGCCGGAAGCGCCCGACCAGTTGAAATGGAACTTGAATCTTCGTCTCGCTCCCAACACTGAAAACGTACCAGTCGAAGTCCGCGGACGTGCGGTCGCGAGCGAGTCCGTGCTTTGGCTGGGCGATCCCGAGGAGGGCGAACCGTATCTCAATCACATCTTCTCTCTGGGCAATCCGATCGCAGTAAGCAGGAGGGTCGTGCCCTACCTCGCTCTGCAAACCATGGCCGACAACGAATTTCCGCACGGCCGCCGCTATTACACCAAGTCTGGATACTTTAAATCTCTCGACGACACCAGCATCGAGCAAATGGTCCAGGCTTTGGCCACTGTTCCTTCTCCGGCGACGCAGATCGAACTTGCGTATCTGGGCGGAGCCGCGGCGCGAGTTGCTCCTGAGGAAACCGCGTTCGGCGATCGGAGTTCGCCATTCGTCATCAATCTGCTGGCCAACTGGTTAGAACCGTCGGAGGACGCTGAGAACGTCGCGTGGATTCGCAATCTGTTTAATCAGCTTCGTCCGTCAATGGCTCCGGGAGTTTATGTCAATTTCATGAGCGGCGACGAGGACGACCGCGTGCCCGAAGCCTATCGTGAACGATGGGAGCGCCTGGTCGAGGTTAAGTCGCACTACGATCCCAACAACTTCTTTCGGTTGAATCAGAATATTCCGTCGAAGAAATCTCTTATGATGGAAAAAGAGCGCGAAGAATAAAAAAGCCCGGTTCGGGAGGAGATCCACGATTCCGGGCCTTTTCTCAGGTGATGCAGTCGGAATTGTATACAGTCCAACGATTAAAGTCTAGTAGTTTAATAGACAAACATCTTAAGCCTTGCTGGATGCCAATTAAGGCAGAATCCCTAGCAGGCGCAGTGTACTCACCCCGGTCATTGCGGCAACGAACAGCATGACGAGGTACTCGGCAACGTTCTCGACCACACCCGACGCCCGCGTTTTGCGCAGAAACTCAGCCATATTCTCTCCCCCCGATAGCTCTCAAACTTGCTCTCGACTGCTACCAGCTTGCGCTACGGAAGGCGTTTCAACAATGGCTCGTTGGTGGGGATCGTGAAACACCGGTAACCATCTGGACGATGACCCAAGTCACGAATCTTAAGGGCATTCGGCAAACTCGCCGTTGGATCTGTGGCTCCTTACTTATGTAACTGGCAGATAGCGGTTCGAGCTGCAATCATCAACAGCGACGCTTGGGGAGGCGGCCATGCTCAGGACCAAGAAGCTTCTCGCTCTGATCTTCGGTGGTACGTTTTTTCTACTCTTCGGCAACCCGTTTGCCAGCGCACAAGCTACATCTCAAACTGCCCGCCAGGCGCTGCTTGAAATGTTTTTCAGCAAAACGCCTGGGACGTTCCAGAAACATCTCCCGCAAGCGACGCAGGCCGCCCTGCGAAAAGCGGAACCGGCTTCAGGAGCGTCCATGCTCGCCGGGTTCTCCGCTCTCACCAGCCAACTGAGTGCCCGAGGGCAGCAATTGCAGACTTTTGAAGCTGGGCCAACGCTCCTGCTAATCGACGATCCCCTGGCACACAGCAAATTCGAAATCACGGTAGAACGCGATGAACTGCGAGGCGACGAAGACGAAATTGAGCTTGCATTCCACGGTTCGAAAGACGGAGAGACCCAAACCGCGGGTGCGAAATTCCGGCTCACCCTTACCATGAAGCAGGAAGCGGGTAGCTGGCGGCTTAACGAGATTTCGGCTGCGGTCGGCGTCTCGCTGTCTGATCCCGAATTTCTAAAAGCCATGACGAAGAATGTGAGGCCGGCCGTAACCGGCGTAGGCGCCGCGATGCCGAGTTCGTCTGCCCCGCAAGTAATGAATCTATCGGCGGCATCGAGCGCGGCGAATGAAGCCACAGCTGTAGCCGCAGTCCGCACACTCAATGCTGCCGAGATCACCTACGCAGCGAGTTTCCCATGACCGCTCCCGATGAAGCCGGCGAATACGTAGTTGTGTGTACCGTAATTTGCAGTGAAGAGCACGAAGGAATGTTCATGAGGTTTGTAGTGACGCCATAAATTATTGAGGAGAGTGTATGAATCGAATCACGATTTTGAGTATGGTGTGGGTCCTGTCGCTATCGTTTGCGGCGTACGCAGGCGAGGAAGAACCAAAAACCTTTCGGGGTGAGATTTCCGACAGCCAGTGTGCGCTTAATGTTCACTCCCTGACTCAATCGCATCAGGAGATGCTGAAGTCGAAGTCCGGAGACGCGGGAAGCACGCCGGCCTCGTGCTCGCAATTTTGCATTGTGCACATGGGAGGCAAATTCGTGCTGGCATCCAAAGGGCACGTTTACCATCTCGATAACCAGGATTTACCGCGGGGCTTCGTCGGCGAGAAAGTTAGGCTCCGTGGGTTCCTGGATCCAAAGACCGAGACGATTCATGTGGTGGACATCGAGGCCGAGTAGCGTCGGGAGTTGCTACTTCGTCTGCCGGACTTACTAATCGTCCCCTACTGCAATGGCTTGCCAATGCTCAGGCATGATTCAGCCTTGCCGTCGATAGAGAAACGAATCGCCGCAGATTCATCGCTGCAAAAGGCACGCGTCCCAGAAGTCGGATCCGCAGGCACAGCAGTGACGCGATAGC
>JABDBE010000001.1 GCA_013288805.1 Acidobacteriota bacterium | reverse complement strand
GTCGAGGAACCTTGCGTCTGCTCGGCTCTGAAGAGGAAGTGCAGGCCGGGTGCCGGGTGCCCCACGTCTCGCCTTTGGAGACGTGGGGGTTTCACCTTTACTCTGTCACCCCGATACTCTGTCATCCCGAGCGTAGTCGAGGAACCTTGCGTCTGCTCGGCTCTGAAGAGGAAGTGCAGGCCGGGTGCCGGGTGCCCCACGTCTCGCCTTTGGAGACGTGGGGGTTTCACCTTTACTCTGTCACCCCGATACTCTGTCATCCCGAGCGTAGTCGAGGAACCTTGCGTCTGCTCGGCTCTGAAGAGGAAGTGCAGGCCGGGTGCCGGGTGCCCCACGTCTCGCCTTTGGAGACGTGGGGGTTTCACCTTTACTCTGTCACCCCGATACTCTGTCATCCCGAGCGTAGTCGAGGGGCCTTGCGTCTGCTCGGCTCTGAATAAGCAGGCCCAAGTTTCCAAATCACGCAAACGCCTTGACGGGGCAGCCCATGACATACATATAGACGTATTCACGTATAAATACCGGGACAGCACCAAAACTTAAATGACCATGAGAACGTAAGCCAACGCGCAAGCACCACGGCGAAGTGGCCGTGGTGGCGTGAAAAAGCTCTCTAGGCTTGGGACTTGGTTTCTTCGATCATCTCGGGGATGTCACTCTTCAATGGCAAACTCGCCGCAATCTTGAAAACAATCCACTGAAGCATCTTGGGTAATAAACACGCATAGTGCAGACCGAAGCGATGGAACTCCAGCTCGCGAATAAGGGTGCCCTCTGAGACTGGAGCGGAGATGGCGAAGGCTCCCGTGCGGAGTCTGTAGCGGCAAAGGTTTTGGAGTTCTTCAGGGCTGACAGAAGGAACGCGCCTCATGGTGTTCCCCTTGTGGAGAAGCATACCAGAGACGCGTTGTGACAGAAATCCGGGGACAGGGAAGAAATCCGGGGACAGACGAGACGTTCCTTAGTTTCTGTGCGACTGCTGGGGAGCGTTGGTTCCCTGCGGGGCCTGGGTCGGATTCGTGGCTTTGTGACATGGCTGATGGTTGCGACTCTTCTTTCGCCCCGTTGGGGCTTGTCCGTTTGCGGCTTTTTTACCCACGGCTTGCGCCGTGGGCTGTGCTCTGTCGCCACTTCGCGGCTATTCTCTGTCCCCGCTTTGCGGCTATTCTCCGTCGCCGCTTTGCAGCCATTCATGGAAGGTTGGAGCCGCGGAGCGGCGTAAGAATGCAGCCCACGGCGTAAGCCGTGGGTAGGAAGCGACAGCTGACAAGCCCCAGCGGGGCGAAAGAAGTTAGTCCCAAATGTATCTCTCGTCGTATTCCACGTGGTTCTTCTTGAGGAACGCCAAGAACTCCTCCTGAAATGAATGCTTCCTGTGATGTTCTTCCTGTTCGGCGATGTATTTCTTGACCGCTGGGACGCTCGATTCGCTGACACTGAACACTCCGTAGCCGGTTTGCCAAGCAAAGTTCGAACTCCATTTCCCTCGAACCCATTTTGACGAGTTCACCTTGACGATACGGACGATCTCCGCAGCGGACTGGGCCGGCCGAATGCGGACCAGCATATGAACGTGGTCAACTGTGCCGTTGATGATCAGCGCTGTTCCCCGAATTTCACGGATGATGCCTCCGAGGTAGGCAAACAGATCGGGGCGCAATTCCGGCTTGATCAGAGGACGGCGTCCTTGAGTGCTGAAAATTAAGTGCAGCAGAATATAGCCGGAGGTATGAGACAGGCGTCTTTCGCCCCTGCCGGGGCTTCTCCCTTCGCTGTTACCCACCCACGGCTTACGCCGTGGGCTGCATTCTTGCGTCGCTTCGCGGCTTGCGTATCATCGCTGTTGAGAGGGTCGCTAGGCTGTGACCGCCGTCACAATCGTTGCTGTCGATTTCGTTGGGGCAGGCTGTGCGGGGCTTGGGTCGGATTTGTGACTTTGTGGCATGGCTGAAGCCATGCCCTTCCCACGAATCGCCGGCTGGGCTCATCTGTTCTGACGAGCCGGCTTTGCTTTCTCCGGCGTCGGCAACGACTTCTGATTTTCGCGAGCAGGCTCCGCTTCTTCCAGATTGGTTCCGGTCGTTTCGGAAATTAACTCGCCGGAACTTCTGGCTTTTTGAGACATCTCGTCGACAAACTTCCGGGTCAAGAGGTTGGTTCGGCGTTCGGGGCGGGGCGATTTGCGCACATTTTACATTTTGCCTGCTTAGCGCCGCCTCCGTGGGTTACGTTCGGACGTGTACTCAGAAGACTCCGATCGGACAGGGCTCGTTCTCATCAGCTTCTGGGCTTGAACTCCCAAAGCAAAACCGCCCAGACCTCAGGCGGCATTTTTGCTTTTTCGTCTGGTAAGAGCGCCATGATCTACGGCTTCATTTCGAAAATAACGCCGCAGCCCTCGTTCACCGTATTGCAGCCGAGGTTGCCGCCGCGGAACGTCGTGCCATAGAGATTGTTGTCGGAGCCAAGCATGATGTTCCCATAGGCGTATCCGCCGTTGCTGCCGGTAAAGTCGAGCAATGTCTTCTCCTGCCAACCTGACTTCTGTTTTGCCAGCTTGATCACGGCTCCGTAACTACCCGATCCATAGTATGCGGACGCGCCGAAGACATTACCAAACGGATCCAAGGTCACACCCGCGAACACCTGCCCTCCGTCGTTGCCGCCAGTAAAGGCATATAGCGTGGTCTCGCTCCAGGTGCCGTTGGATTTCTTGAGGCGATAAATGACGCCCTGGTTGTCAGCGCCCCCGGCACCAGTGGTGCCATAGATTTCGCCAGACTTAGGAATGGTGACCGAGCCGAACTCCGGCCAGCAGCCATCGTCGCCGCCGGTGAAGTTGTAGATCACGCTTTCCTTCCAGGCCTCCTTCTGGTGCGCGAGTTCAAACACAGCGCCGCAGCCGTCGGCGCCACCGCCCACTGAAGCGCCGTAGAGATTGCCGGCGCTGTCCCAGGTCAGGCCCATCAACGGATCTTGCGCGTCCGTGCCCGCGGCAAAGTTGTAGAGAGTTTTCTTGCTCCACTTGCTACCCGCACGCGAAAGTACAAAGATCGTGCCGAAACCCGCCGTGCCGCCCATCTCGGTTACTCCGTAAAGATGGCCGGCTGCATCGAGCACTAAACCGCTAACTCCAATACCAACCACCCCGTCATTTCCTCCCTGAAAAGTGTGTATGACCTTGAAATCCCACCCGCTTTTTGAAGGGCTGAGCTTGTAGACGGTGCCGTAGCCGACGCCGCCTCCATTGGCGATGCCATAGAGGTTGCCTTCTGTATCGAAAACCAACTGCCCCATCGGGCCGGCTCCGTCGGCGCCGCCGGTAAATCTGTAGAGCACAATTTCCTTCCAGCCGCTCTTCGTTTGCTTGAGTTCGTAGACCAGTCCGGCGAAACTAGAGCTGCCGCCTTGCTCGGTCGTGCCATAAAGATTGTGGTCCTTGTCAGAGATCACGCCAGCGTACGGATAAGCGCCATCCGCACAGTTTGCTTGGGAGCAGAAGGCGTATAGCACCTTATCGGTGCCTGCCCACGCACCCGCGGTGAAGAGCAGAATGAGCGCCACACAGAACGCGGTGATTTTCATCAGATTCTCCTTATCAGAATGGCGCTCAGGGCTTGCGCCTCCACTTCGCCACGCAATCGCTTCACAGAGCTCTCCTCTGCGGGAGAAATCCTAGCATGTTTTAGGAAGCAACGGCGGCGGGGTGGGAGATCGCGTGGGTAATTCGGTGGACGGGTCTCCGAGTCTTCCGCCTTGCGAGACATGGGCGGGCACGCGCGAAGTCGCAGATCGGCGGAGGCCTTTTGCCGATCTTACCCCCTGGTGGGCAAAAGCGTTTTGCCCTTAGTCCGCGGCTATGCCTGCGCCTACTGGGGCTTCGCGGCGGCGGGTGGAGCGGTTGGGAGGCAGGCCGGCATCGCGAATCTTGTATAACAGCGCGCGATAGCTGATGGACAGGGTTCGTGCCGCCTGTTTGCGGTTCCAGTGATGGGCCTGCAGAACTTTCAAGATGATCTTGCGTTCCAGTTCGCGAGTGGCCTTCCGGGTCAGGGCTTTTAGCGAGATGGGGCCGTCGAGATTGATGTCGGGATTGAAGAATTCCTGCTCGTCGCGCGTGACCAGGTCGTTGCTGATCACGTCTTCGCTGCCGAGGATCACATAGCGCTTGATCAGATTTTCCAGCTCGCGGATGTTTCCCGGCCAATGATATTTCTGCAGCGTGCCCATCAGTTCGGATGAAAGCATCCGTGCCCGGCAATTGTATTTGCGATTGTAATACTCGAGGAAATACTGGACCAGAGCGTCGATATCGCCGCGGCGCTCGCGGAGCGGCGGCATCCGCAAATTGACCACGTTGATGCGGTAGTAAAGATCCTGACGGAAGGTGCCGTTCTCGATTTCAACATCCAGCTGGCGGTTGGTGGCGCACACGATGCGGACTTCGACTTTCTTGTCTTCCTGCGCGCCGATGCGACAGAATTGTCCGTCCTGCAAAAGCTGCAGAAGCTTCGACTGCAAAGCCAGATCAAGTTCCGAAATCTCGTCGAGAAAAAGAGTCCCCCGGTGAGCCATTTCAACCCTCCCCGGCTTCATCCCATACGCCCCTGTGAAGGCGCCCTTTTCGTAGCCGAAGAGCTCGCTTTCGAGGAGGGTACCGGGGATCGCGGGACAGTTGACCTTAACGAAGGGTCCACTCTTCCAGGGCGAAAGACCGTGGATCATGCGGGCAACGATGTCCTTGCCGGTGCCGCTCTCGCCGTTGATCAAAACCGGAACGTTCGCGGAGGCAACTTTGTCCATGCGGGAGCGCAGGGACTGCATGGCTTCGGATTTGCCGAACACGATGGAATCTGGGGGGAACTCGCCTAAGGGATGGACTAGAGAACTGACAGAACTTGTCGTAGGAATAGGCATCTTTTTGCGTGCGGCTCCTCTACCCAGCCTCTATTGTGCACCCTGACAGCCAAATCGGGGAACGCCCTAGTAACCACTCTCACTGTTACTTTGCATACTATTTTTCAATAACTTACATAATATTGTGAGGGCTGGCGTGGAGCGCAAAAGACCGTGGAAGTAGGGCTCATAGGAGTATTTTTGGGTAGGAAAAACTTTTCACACAGGGGAAGTAACTTTCCTTCTGGTGACTGGCTTGTCGGACCTGGCCCCGACCAGCGGATGGGAAAACTTGAGGCCGAGCAAATGGTAGCCATCCACGTGGGTTACGCGGACGGTGCGGGCGCGCAAGATACGCGAAGCCTTGGGAAAGGAATTTCCGGAAACCAAGGGCGCGCTGGGAATCTCGAGCAAAACCTGCGCCGAGAGCGGCAAGGAGCGGCGGACGGCAACCAGCGCTCCGCCGGCGGAGATGTTCAAGGCTGTGGCGAATTCCAACAACTCCTTGCCATCCTCGTCGCGGCTGCGGACAAAGATAGGAATCGCCAAGGGCAGGCGGGGCCACTTACGGTCTTGGATTTCGGGGCTTCTTCGCTTCAACCGTATCCCTCAAACGTGGACTTAACCCATTCGTTACCGCACCTTGGGGGCCAAACCGAATCTCGAATCTGGACACTGCAGAGGACAGAACCGCCTGAAGGCAGAGCTTCTTTTGAAAACGGGCCGATAAAAGCTGGAGTTAGCTGTGGTGGCTTTTGCCCTATATTCGCTGTTTTGCTGACCTTGTCCGAAGTCTCGGAGCACTTCGGACTGCAAGCTTTTTCCCTTCCGTGACTACTTCCTTGCGTTTTGCCGTTGACAGGGCGAAGGCCATGTCTTAGCATCGCGGAAGTTAGCATTCACCTCAGCGAGTTGAGTGCCATCCTCCCTCGCCGTATAAACCAACTGAGCTTTAATAATGGCTGCGACGCCTGAAAAGACGTGTCTGCCCCAAGCAAAAGAGTCTAAAGCAGACTACTCCGAGCTATGTCCGACGAAAGAGCAAGGCGACGCTGCCTGCCCCAATCCGGATTGTAGCCAAGACTTGCTCCAGCAATTCAATCAGTTACAGGAACGCTTTCAGCGCACCACAAATGCGCTGGCTTCGGCAGCGCATGACCTAAAGACCCCACTGGCTATTTTGAATGGTTACGTCGAACTCCTGCAGAGCGAAAAGCTGGGGGTATTGAACGAACGCCAGCGCGAGATTCTGGGCGACATGCGCACCAGCGGTCAGCGTCTGCAGCAATTCATTCAGGACTTTCTCAGCTTCAGCGTCCTGGAAATCGGCGAACTGAAGATGCATTTCGAGCCCGCCGACCTCAACTCATGTCTTTCCGAAGTTTGCCGGCTGTGGTCGCATTCCTTTCAGGAAAAAGGGCTGGCGCTGTATTTCCTGGCCAATGAAAAACTGACCGAGTTTGCTTTTGACGTGCCGAAGATGCAGCGCGTGGTTTCGAACTTGCTGGAGAATGCGTCGAAGTTCACGCCCGCCGGAGGCACAGTCTGGCTGCATGCCGAGCCCTACATGTGGGAGCGCCGAAGTGCCAGCAATCCTGACAATCTGACGGAACGGCGGCATCGCGCAATCACGCAACCCAATTCCGTGAAGATCAGCGTGTCCGATACTGGGCCGGGCATTCCCGCGGAATACCATATTGAAGTGTTCGACGATTTCTTTCGACTGCCACAAAGCGAAAGTCAGGCCGGCATGGGCTTGGGCCTGGCGATCGCACGTCGCCTGGTCGGCGGCATGGGTGGCAAGATCTGGGTGGAGAGCGACCCTGGCGCGGGATGCAAGTTCTCTTTCATTCTTCCGCTTCTGCCTCCCGCGACCGCCAACAACCAACTAGTGAACCCTGGGAAAACTAAATGAAAGCTGCGGCAAACAACATTCTGCTGGTTGACGATGAACCCGGAATGCTGCGCTACATCAAGACTCTGCTCGAAGTGGACGACTACAAAGTCGAGACTGCAAGCACCGGCGAAGAAGCGTTGGAGCGCGTCCAGAAGGGTTTGCGCCCCGACCTGGTACTGCTGGACCTGCTCATGCCCGGGATCGACGGCCTCGCGACTCTGGAGCAACTGCGTAAGCTTCAGCCCGGGGTCAAGGTTGTGATGCTCTCTTGCGTCAGCGATACTCGCAAAGTTGTGCAGGCCATCCGCCTGGGCGCGCACGATTACCTGACCAAGCCGTTTCAGAAAAGCGAGCTGGACACGGTCATCGACCAGTGTCTGGGCACGAACCAGCAAAATTATCCGGGCGAAGTGGAAGAAGTCGGCGACGAGGTATTTTTTGTTGCCGCGAGTCCGGTGATGCGCAAGCTTCGTTCGCAGGCTGCGCTGGTGGCGAACGTTGATATCCCGGTGCTGATGTTGGGCGAAAGCGGTACGGGGAAAGAAGTGATGGCGCGGCTTATTCACAAGCTCTCGCCACGCGCGCATCGAACATTCCTTAAGGTAAATTGCGCCGCAGTTCCCGCGGATTTGCTGGAGAGTGAACTGTTTGGCTACGAAGCGGGAGCCTTCACTGGCGCGAATCACGCGAAACCTGGCAAGTTCGAACTGTGCAATAAGGGTACGATTCTGCTCGATGAAATCGGAGAGATGCCGCCCATCCTTCAGGCGAAGCTGCTGCACGTACTGCAAGACCAGCAATTTTCGCGTCTGGGCAGCCGCTCGATGATTAAAGTGGATGTGCGAATTCTGGCGGCCACCAATATCAACATCCCCGAAGCGCTGGCCAACAAGCGCCTGCGTGAGGATCTTTATTACCGGCTCAACGCCTTCACCTTGTCGGTTCCTCCGCTGCGCGAGCGGAAGGAAGAAATTCCAATTCTGCTCAAGCATTTCATGTCCAACATGTCAGAACGGTATGCGCGGCCTCCGTTGCCGCTTTCGACCGAGTTGCTGCAGGCATGTCAGGATTATTCCTGGCCGGGCAATCTGCGCGAGCTTAATAATTTCGTGAAGCGCTATCTGGTTCTTGGAGACGAGAAGCTGGCGATTCAGGAACTGAGTCCAAAGAGCGATAGCAATGGCGCACAATTCGATGCGGCCGCGCACGGCCCCGGCGATGCAGGCGGAGGGTTGAAGTCTCTGTCGCGCACTGCCAAGGACGGAGCCGAAGCCGAAGCCATCAGCAAGGCCCTCGACGAAACCAACTGGAACCGCAAGCAGGCAGCAGTGCTGCTGAAGATCAGCTACAAGGCGCTGTTGTATAAGATCCGGCAGTACGGGATTGCTCAGTCGAAGAGCCACAAACTTTCCGCGGGAGCGTAGAGGGTTTCAGAGCCGTTAACAAGGCCTTGGTTTGTCCGCAACGCGAGAAAGCGGGGAGCGATTTCTTGCCGCCGAACGTGCCAAGCGGATCCCTCTCTTCCAAGCCTCTTCCACTCGACAGATCGCGAATCTCAGGGAGTGATTTGAGCGCCATGGCCTGATTTCGTTATTTGTGTTGGCTTCGCGCCACTGGCAGGGCATAATTCCAAGCGGATGAGCAGATACATGGCAGCGCTGACGTTCGCGGTTGTGTGCCTCGCAGCCGCTGGGGCTGCCGCGCAGAACACGGGACCTAGCGCCCAGCCGAGCTGGATCGTCAGTCTTAAGAAATATGGTTATCGCGGTCCGCACGGCGGTTTGGTCAATGATCCCGGGTCATTAGGCAACATCGCATTTTCCAAGAGCACCGTCGCTGTCATTTTTGACGAGAAGTCGGAGGAAGTTCAACGTACTGCAGCCGACAAGAAAGTCTGGTACGGGTGGCGGCTTTCGATTGTTTTTCTAAATGCTGCGACAGGAGCTGTGGCCGGTAAACGATCATGGATCGGGGATCTCGATTGGCATCGGCGGCTTATTCCAACCGCTGATGGAAATTTCGTTTTCCTGCTGACGAAATTCCCAGAGCCAATTGAAATGCCGCCCAGCAACGGTGCCCGGTCGAAGATGCAAGAACCCCATCCCGCCACGCTGTATCTACTTTCATCGACTGGCGAAGAACTGAAGCGCTTGGACCTTTCGACCAACGGTAAGGGGTGGCAGATATTGGCCTCGCCATCGGGAAAATCCGTGCTGTTGATGGACGGATACAACGGGTCGATCCAATTTCGGCTGCTGGATTCCGACACGCTGGAGCAGCGTGCCGTGTGGAGCATAGCGGATGCTGGAGGCCTACGACCTTCAACAATTTCGGATGAATACTTGTTGCTTAATGCTGGCAAGGAATCCCTGATTGAAAAGTTCACTAGCGAATCGAGAAAAGTGTCCCTCCCACTTGGTAATGCACAGTTTCTATCAAGTGATTTGATCCTGACAGTAACGCCGCCGACCCTGAATCCCTCAGGCAGCGCGACGATATCGAGCCTGAAGGGCGAGGAAGTTGCTTCGATAGACCTTGGTATTCATGATCGAATGGAAGGCGCTATAGCACCGATTGTGGCGGCTGACGGCCAACGTTTCGGTACAATCATTGACCAAATTACGGTCGGCCGTTTCCTTCGAAAATACCAACGCACAGCGTACGTTTGGGAGAGGCCGCGAAACGGTGTTGTGCTGAAGACAAAGATTCCATATTCCGAGAAACCTGAGGCCGCAATTTCCGCTGACGGTTCTGCATTGGCTGTGTTGAACGCGCGAAAGATTGCGCTGTACCGCTTGCCCGCTCCGGCGGCCCCTTCTCAGTAAGAATGTTTGTCCAGTTCAGCCCTAGGTGGCGAAAAATCACGATTTCACTCATTGACTCAGTTCTGAGGAAGTCGGCGAACGTCGTTTCGCTTCTCGGAATGACGACGGATTAAATTATCAATGCACGAGCAGCCGGGGAAGATTCCAGTGGCGCCAGACGCTGACTACTCGCAATGTAAAACAAACTACGGCACCGAGGATGGTCATGAGCCTGGGATTGGCTTTGAGGCGGATGCCAATTACCAACACGGCCGCTCCCGCTAGCGCGGCCGTGGCGTAGACATCGGCGCGAAGAACGGTGGGGATGCGGGCGAGCAGAATGTCACGAATGGTGCCACCGCCAACGCCGGTCACTCCTCCCATCAAAACTGCGATGAACGGATGAATGCCGAAGTCGAGCGCTTTGGCTGCGCCGGCAACGGCGAATAATGCCAATCCGGCGGCATCGAAAATGATGATCACCCAGGGAGAAACCTGGCTGACGAACTGGTAGAAGCAGAATACAACCGCGCCACCAAGAAATGCTGCGGCGGGATATCGCCAATCGCGAATGCAATTCGGAGGGACCGCGCCGATCAGAACATCGCGAATGATTCCGCCGCCGAGCGCGGTGGCAAACGCGACCACCATCAGGCCAAGCAAATCCAGGTTGGCTTCGATGCCTGCGGTCGCGCCCTCAACCGCGAAGATGAAGGTGCCCAGCAGATCGACAACAAGAAGCATTCTGGCAGAGTCGTACTTGATAGAGCCTCGCGGTTTAAGGTTACTTCTGCTGTTTCAGTTTCTTCAGCATATCGATGCCGTTTTGATTATCGGGTTTCAGAGTAATCGACATTTCGTAATTCTGGATAGCGAGATCGTTTTGTTTCGCGTCCATGTAGGCTTCGCCGAGGCTGTCGTAAGCGTTCCAGTACTTGGGGTATTCCTGCACTTCAAGTTTGAAAACCTGGATCGCGTCCTCGACCTTGCCCGTAAATAGAATTCCATACGCCAACTGGATCAGAGTGTTTTCATCCAGATCTTTTGGAGAAGAGCTTTTCAGGTCCGCATACTTTTGCATGGCAATCTGCGCGCCTCGGGCGCTCGCGATCAAGCCTAGAAGATCGACTGGGTTTGGCTGGCTCGTGTAATTCCAGCCATATTCCTTGGCCACGCTTTGCACCAGGAATTGAGCTAAGGCGTGTCCATTGTCGGAGTTTGCCATCACCGCGACACCCTTGCCGGAGTCGGCAAACATGATGAGGTCGGCCTGGAAGCCATCGTCATCGCCGTCGTGACCGAACTCTTCGGGATTATTGCCTTCGCCCAGGAAAAATGCCAGACCGACATGGTCGATCTGCGGCGTCAACATTTGGCGCGTCATGGCCTGCGACAGTACATGGTTCGCTTTACCCTGCTTGGATAGAGCGATTTCAATGCCGAACTTTCCCAGGTCGGTGGGCGTGGTCCAAAGGCCGGCTGCGGCCATTTCGGGGTAGATGTGCCACTTGCCGGGAACTACTTTTCCATCCCCGAGAGTTCCAGAGGCTGCGAACTTTGCTCGGTCCGGCGGAAGCGGCTGTTCGAAACTGCTGTCGGTCATGCCGATCTTGTCCAGCACAGTCTCGCGCATGAACTGGGGAAACTGTTTGCCAGTCACGTCCATCATGAGTTGCTGCTCGATGGTGACGCCACCACCGGAATAACGGAACATGGTACCGGGGACAACATCCACGCGGATCGGGGCAGTGTTAGCGGGCTTTTCACCGTTGAAGATCTGTACCAGCGTGGGTATGGGTTCGCCCACCGCGTAGCCGGGAAAGCCGTGCACGGTCAGTCCCGCGCTGTGGCTCTGGAGGCGGCGCAGAGTGACCTTCTGATCTTTAGTGAATTCGTTCTCCGGAACTTTCCAGGTGACCAGTTTCTGGTTGACGTCTTCATCGAGCGAGAGCTTGCCATGTTCCACCAGCCAAAGTGCGCCGGTCGCCGCAACGGTCTTGCTGATTGATCCCGCTTGAAACAAAGTGCGCGCAGTAGCTGGCGTCGCGCCGCCTGCGTCGGTGATTCCGTAGGCCTTCGCCCATGCGATTTTGAAATTGTCGATTACCGCGATGCTGACTGCAGGCACTTTGTAGAGCTCCATCAATTTTTGCAGATTGAGCTGCAGTGGCGGTTGATTCGCGCCGAGTGGAATGGGAGTGATTCCGTTTTCAACGCGTTGGACTTGGGCGGAGACCTGGGTATCGTCGGAATTCGATTGTGGCGCGGAAGCTGCAGAACTGGCCGCCACGAGAACGGCAATGATTATCAAACGAGACGCGGTAGTCAGGAGAAAAGCGCGCAGAATTCTGGAATGCGGCTGCATAAGACCTCACTTAAAGGCGAAGAGACGGGAATGAAAGACGAAGTATAGACGCCCACCTTAGAAGTAGGTTAGCTGGCGAGACGGGGACAACCGTCTATTGAACAACCAGAGTGACCACTGTGCTTCGCGTAGCGCTGCCTGAGACCGCGTTGATGGTCACTGGATAAGTTCCGGCCGGAGTGCCGGTCGTAGTGGTTACCGGTGCAGTAGAGCCACAACCGGGCAGGAATAAAATTAGCGCGAAGAGGCCCGCGAGGAGGAGACCCATCAGCACGCGCCAGCGGCGAGAGGTTTTGCCGCCCAGTCCCACGCCAAGCAAGGCCAGACCCGAAACCGGCAGCCAAGTAGCGTAAAACGGAATCCCTGGGCCGTTTTCATGTCGCAGGTCGGTGGTAGTGGTTACGCGAGTTGTAGTGTTGATGATCAACTGGGAACTCTGGGCGCCGGTATCGAGGTTCGGAATGGGGTTGTTGTTGCCGGGCACGCAAGTCGTGGCCGTGGGCAGACCGCTGCCGCAGGAAATCGACACGCTGTCGGGGAATCCGCTGTTCGAGCTTGGGGTTATGGTGGCGGTGAAGATGGCAGGCACGCCCGCCACAACCGTAGCTGTTGCCGGTCCCACTTTGAGGCTGAAATCGTTTACCGTGACGCTCGCACTGGCTGATGCCTTCTGCGCCTGCCCGACGAATGCGGAACCGCTGTTGCCCAAACTCACGGTGCCACCTGCCAAAGTCGGGGCAACGGGGGTCAAAATTACGGTAACGGTCGCGGTGGCAGCGGCATTCAGGGTACCGATATTGCACAACACGGTTTGGTTCGTCGGGGCACCGCAAGTGCCCGGGCTCGCCGTCGCCGAGACAAAACTGGCGCCTGCCGCTGGTAAGTAGTCGACGAAAGTGACTCCGTTAGTAAACTCGCCGGCGTTGGTTATGGTGTAGGCAAAGCTGACCTGGTTGCCGATACCAACGACTAATGGAGTCGCGGTGGGCGGCAGCATGGTCAGATTCAGGACAGGCGCAAACTTGCTCACGAACGCGTCACTCGGTCCGCTCAAAGCGCCGTCGAAGGGATTGACCAGTGGGAAGCCGCTGGCCGAGGCTGTTTCTCCCGCAAGATAGCTGGCACCTTGCAGATCCAGCGCGACACTGGTCCCGAAGTCGGCGCCTATGCCTCCGAAGTAGCTGGTGGAACTGGTCGCGGCGCAGGTGGGAGTTACGATTGGACTGCAGGTCGCGTCGGTGTCAATGTTGGCAAAGAACGCGTCGCTCGTGCCCCCGCCGTATTGCGACTGCACGGTACTCTGTATAACTACAATGGGAAAATTCGGGGAATTCGTCCAGCCGATAACGCGGGCTCCGCCGCTGTTGTCGACCGTAACCCAGGTCGCGACGTCCGTTCCCGCGCCGCCAAGATAGGTAAAGTAGGTCAGCGGAACATCGAATGTGACACAGCCCGTGCCGGTGCACGGGATTCCGATTTTAGCCAGGAACGCATCTGTCCCACCACCGTTCGCGGACTGCAAGGCTGTGGTACCGGTAGTGCCTGCGTTGAAGTCCGTGGAAGTGGTCCAGCCGGTAACATAAGCGTCCGGGCTCGAATCCACCGCGACGCCGAAGCCCACATCGTCGCCAGAGCCGCCGAGATAGGTCGAATACAAAAGTTGGCCGCCAGTCACACCCGACGGATTGATCTTGGCCACGAAAGCGTCAAACCCGCCTTCGTTCAGCCCTTGATAGGCGTTGAGCAATGGCATGTCGGTGAAATTCGTGCCGCCTGTAATGTAGGCGTTCGAGTTGATATCTACGGCCACGCCGCCACCCAGGACTGAGCCATTGCTCGGACTGCTCCCGCCGAAGTAAGTGGAATAGAGCACGCTACCTGCTCCGCTGGTATTCGGATCAACCTTGGTGAAGAAGAATTGATTCGCAGCGCGGGGGGTGGTTTGGTAGGACCCGAGAGTGGAGGGAAATCCTGTCCCTACCTCTGTAGAGGTAGTAGTACCGGTCACGTACGCGTTGCTGCCAGTTTGGTCCACCGCCAATCCCGAAGCGATGTCGGTACCGCTGCCAGAAAGATAGGTCGAATACAACAGGAATTTCCCCGTGGGATCAAGCTTACTCACAAAAACATGCTTGCCGCTGGTGATCGGAGTGGTTTGAAATGCGGCATTGGTGGTTCCCTTAGTGGTGGGAAAGTTGCTGGAACTCGTTGTTCCCGCCACTAAAATGTCAAACCCGGAGTCAACCGCGACCCCGCCGGTGTAGTCGGCTCCGTCTCCGCCGAGGTATGTGGAAAACAGCAGCGCGCCGGTGGGACTAAACTTGGCGATGAACACGTTGGCAGTCGCGCCCGGCGCCAGATCGGGCTGGTATTCGCCGGTGGTCGCCGGAAAATTCGTTGATGTGGTGGATCCGGCTACGTAGGTGTTGGAAGCGGCGTCCACCGCAATCCCAGGACAACCCGGCGGCGGGGAGGCCATTCCCGCGACCGTGATTGGGGCGATGATGGAACAGGCTTCATTGCCGCTCCCACCCAGATATGTCGAGTAAACCAGCACGGGATCGATAATCAAGGTCTGGCTACGATCGTACGCACCTATTTTGAAGCCGACTTCGTTCTTTCGCGAACCACGCAGCTCGAAGCGACCCGCTATCGCACGCTGCTCTGTTCCGACCTTCTGGTATACGCGCGGGGCCTGCAAGCGCAAGTCACTTCCACCGGCCGCCAGAACGAGGTCGCCATGCGAGTCGATTGTCGGACTCTCATTACCCTGAAACCTGAGGGCCACTTGCGTCGGGTCGCTTCCAGGGGCTACCTCGAAGTCATACTCCAACCGCCCCTGGTTGCCGTAATAGATCAAGTCAATGCCGGGGTAAACGTTGCGGTAGCGCACGCGCGCAAACTGAGGAATGTCACGATGCCACTTTTCTGGATCGTTGCCAATGAGGTAATTGCTTTTCCCGGGCAGTTGAATCTCGCCAGTGGGCTCGGATGGCGAGGTGGTTCCAACCAGCTTCATGCTGAGCGCGGATGTTGGAGCAGTTGGATGATGAGGGTCGGCGGCTAAACGCTGAAGGGCGAGAACAGCTTCCTGCGCCGTGAGGTAGAGGCCGTAACCGCTGCCTCGCGCCTGAAATTTCACCCGAGCATTGGTCTGTCCCTGGTTAGGTTCAAATATCAGCGGAAGCCGGCTATAGTTGGCTAGAACTTGTGGCACGCCTTTTGCGGACGGGACACGCGAGGGAAGAGTCGCATGGGCGAGGGAAAATGCTTGAGGATTGGCAGCTTTGTCAGCCCGGAGCTTCACTGCCCGCGAACCGATGGTCAGAGCGACGGCTGCGAGCAGCATCAACAGAACGATGGCCACAAGGATGCGACTTCGCGAACAAGTCTTTCCCGACCGACGGCGATTCAATCTCACTGCACTCCTCCGATGTCTTTTCCCGATTTCAGGGAGAGGAAGAAGAAACGGCGCACCAACAGCACCCCGAGTCGCAACAGCGAAGCGGCTTGCGTACTTGTCCCCAAAAATTAAGAGCAAAAGATAAGTAACTACTTAAACATCTGACGGATAGACTGTCAAGATGCGCAACCGCATTCTTCGCCTTAAGACTCGTCAGATGCGGGGCGACCTGACCGGAGATGCCGTCCGCAGGCAGAAAAGTGCGCAGCCCAGAAATTGGGGAAGCGCCTGTGCGGTCGCAAAGGCGCAGATATTCTGCAAATTGTTTTATGCTGGAATTCGATCGTCAGCTACATCCATCGCCTGAAAGCGTTTATTCTTTTGCCGGTGCATTCTTCGGATTGCACCATTTCTGGGGCAGTACAATTGCTCTTCCGACCGGGAACAACCCTCCCCGCCCTCTCCGATTTTGCGGTTCCTGATCGCGATATGTGCAGTAACGGAGTCAGTTCCTTCAAGCCTTTTGATGTTGCAAACTCCTGACTATTAAGTATCTTTGGCCTTAGTGCGTGGTTTGGGTGCATGGTTCCGTAGTTATGTCTAGGCCGTGCGTACAAGGACCAGGAATGCTCGAACAACAAGAAAGCGGGACTGTTGAATTATCGCCGGAGCGGCGGGCCATGCGACGATTCGATATGCGCCTGCCTGCAATCGTCAAGGTGGAAGACCCCACGGTGGACGAGCTGTTGACCGAGACCCAGAATGTGAGCGCTCGCGGAGTTTTTCTCTACCTCGATCGGCCGCTTGCGGAAGGATCCCGCATGCATGTGACTCTAACTCTTCCGCCGCACATTACCCTAACCGACCCAGTACGGGTCCGCTTCACCGCCCGCGTAGTCCGAACTGAGGCGCCTCTGCCAGCATCCCGGGTCGGCATCGCTGCTGTAATTGAGGAATATGAATTCCTCCGCTCGGCCAGTACCGGCAGTTGAGAATTTCGATATATCAGGGGATGGGGAAGCTTGGCGGGCAAAATCAAATTCCGGGGCTACTTATCCTCAATGCGGCCCTTGAATTCTGCGATCTCATTCCTCAGCCGTGTATAGCGGCGCAACAGCGTGGCCAGATAGGTGATGTGGATGGTCCAGGTCGCGATATAGGCTGCGTAAAGGTAACTCATCGGCGCTCCGGTCGGTCAGGTTTTCATTTACGAACTTCGGGCTTTCGAACTTCGTGGCTCGAGCAATGCTTCGAGGGCCAGGGTTTCATCAAAGTCGCGCCTAAGCACTTCCAGCCGATAGCGAGACCAGCAGACCAGCGCGCCGAAGCAAGAGAAAGCAAGCCAATTGATCAGCAGCGCGTGCCACATGCGGGGATCGAGCGAACCGCCTCCGCCGATCACAGGCTGCGGATGTTGAGTGCGGAAAAACCAGATCGAAAAATAAACCAGCGGAACATCGAGAGCGCCAAACACGGCGAGCACCGCGGCCAGCAAAGGAGTCTGCCCACTACTGGAAAATCTGCGTAGCACGATATAGCTGACATAAATCAGCCACAGCACCAGGGTGAGGGTCAGGCGCAAATCCCAAGTCCACCATATTCCCCACACCGGGCGGGCCCAGATCGGTCCAGTGACAAGGTTCACCGTGCAGAATACGACGCCGACTTCGGCCGTGACCAGGGCGAGCATGTCCGCCTTAGCGTTGCGCCGGATGAGATACACAATGGAGGCCACGAAATTGATGGCGAAGAGAATGAAAGCCGTCCACGCCGAGGGTACGTGGTAATAGAAGATGCGCTGTACATCGCCCATGGTCTGCTCCGTCGGAGCGACGACCAGCGCTTGATACATGGCGTAGCTGAGCAGAACGCCGGTCAGAACCGCGAGAATGGGGAAAGCGCGCTTCATTCCGCCTGCAGCACTAATCCGAACAAAAAGAGGCTAGCGATAGTAAACACCACATCGTAGGCCGCAAGCAACACGATCCAGAACCTGGCAGAGAATTCTCCGGTGAGGATCGCGCCGGTGGCTTCAACCATGGCGAGCAGCGCCGGAATGGAAATAGGAAACAACAACAGTGGAAGCATGATTTCGCGACTGCGCGTGCGCAAAGACATGGCCGCAAAAAACGTCCCATTCACCACCAGCGCCCACGTTCCCAGCGCCGCGACGATGGGCAATTGGTACGCGGGCCCAAGCGCGCGCAGGTTGTAAAACACGATGAAAAGCGGCGTCATTAGCGCCTGCAGCACGGTGACGAAGATGAAGTTTCCGATGACCTTCGCCAGGAACAGCGCGTTTGGCGGAGCAGGTGAAACTCGATAAGCGTCCAGCACCTGATTCCGCATTTCGCGTGCCCAGGTCTGGTTCAGGGCGACCACCGCGGCGAACAGGAATGCCACCCAAACCAATCCGCCAGCAATACGCCGCGATTCTTCTGCGGTCGGGTCGAAAGAAAAACTGAAGATGACCACCACCAGCAAAGAGAAAAACAGCATGGAGTTGATGGCGTCTTTCGACCGCCATTCCAGGCGAAGGTCCTTGGCTAAAGTGGCGCGCGTGAGACCGGCGACGCTGCTCATTTGGTCTCCGTCGTCGCTGCGAGATCCGAAGTGCGGCTGACGATTTGTCCGGCTTCCATCCAGACAAACTCATCGGCGGCGCCTTCGAGCAGAGCGGCTTGGTGCGTGACCACAAAGATGGTCTTGCCAGCATCGCGTAGGCCAGTCAGCAAGGTCACCATCTCGCGCGCCGAACGAAGGTCCACGTTGGAGAATGGCTCGTCGAGAAGCAAGATTTTGGGATCGTTGAGCAGGGCTCGCGCCAGCGACATCCGCTGCCGCATGCCTTGCGAATATTGCCCTACGGGCCTGGTCAAGGATGGATCGAGCTTTACGGCGCGGATCACATCGGCACAGCGGTCTTCATCGTTTTGACCCCTATCGCTTATTTCGTACAGGCGCGCGAAGTAGCGCAGGTTCTCCATGCCGCTCATTTCGTCGTAAAGCAGAGAAGGATGGGCCATGTATCCAAGTTGGCCACAGACAGAACGTAGATCGGTTGTTCCCAGCATTGAAATGCTTCCGCGTGTGAGTGGCGTCAATCCGGCCAGGGCACGCAAGAGAGTCGTCTTCCCTGCCCCGTTGTCGCCAAGAATGGCGTAGAGACGGCCTGCGGCGAACTCCGTGCTGACGCCACGCAACGCGGCGAAGCGTCCGAATTGTTTGACGAGATCGGTAACGATGACAGCGGCAGACATCGGAACCGAAGATAAATGAAGCGCCCCGTGAAGTCGAGAGCGACATCGCCTAGGGGCGGACCTACGTGTTTATTGCGGATTTGTGGAACGTCACCGCACTTTCACCCCATATTTCTGCGTAAACGGCGGGGCAATACCGTTCAAGCGCAGGTACTCGACGAGCTGTCCATAGTGGTCGGTGATGTGCCAGACGGCCACAACGGAGATACCGAGTTTAGTGCTCGGCCCGGCATAACGGCCCTCGACCCGATCAAGCGCGTTTGTCGCCGTCAGCGTGGCAAGGACACCGTTGCCATAATCGAAGGAGTCCTTGAGATATTTAATCAGCTCGGCTTTGGTCTTCGCCGGGTCGTGGCCGCCTTTTTCGCAGTCATCCGGCGGTTTCTTGCCCTCAAATTCGTTGAAGAAGGCGAACTGAGCGCAGGCGACGTGTTTCACTTGTTCACCAAAGCTGCGGGCATCGTCGAACTTTCCGGCCGTGGGGATGTAAGAATACTTCTCCTCCGGCATAGCTTCGGCGAGGGCGAGAAAGTTCCCTTCTGTGAACTGAAGCGTGCCGCTAACGCTTTCTGCGATCGACTTAGGAATGTCGTCTGACTTGGCGGCTAGCTTGGCTGCGGAGTTCTGTTGGCTGTCCGAATTTGCGACACCGGCGAGAGTGATACTGCAAACTATAAGAAGGGCGGTGAAACTGAGAAATCTCATTTAGTTTCCTCCGGATTTGCAGAGGATACTGAAGCAGCAACCGAAAGTCGAATGCACCCGGTAAGACGGTGTTTTTGAGTTGACTCTAGTTCGACATTGCGCCGGAGCCGCCCGTCTCGACTTGGGTCATACTCTTCGCGGGTGCATTGGTAGACCCACCGCTGGCGGGCGCTCCTGGCTGTTGCGGTGCATATTTCGAAGCGCACTTGGCTTGCAGTTGCTTGGCATGGAAGACGCCGTCAGCCCCGAAATTGCCATCGGCTAAGGCCTGCGAATTGTCTTTGAAAGTATCCGGCGGTGGTTCGGTGCCGCTGTAGGAAACCTGAAGAGCTTGATCGTTCTCGATCAAGACGAACTCGACTTTGGTTCCATTCCGCTTAATGGAACCGGGCTGAACATTTCCCGCAACCCGCAGGCGCTTGGTGTGGGCCGAGTCTCCCATACCGCGCAATTCCTTGATGGTGACGTAGTAGCTCTTGCTCTCCTGGACACCGGTATAAGCCAAGTATCCAAGCGCGAGCAGGATGACTACCGTGGCTCCGCCGAATTTAAGGTATCTGCTGTTTTGGCTGGACATAGGAGCACCCCACAGCTATATAAAACTGTATTCCTCGGCTCGGGCACGGGTCAAGCACAGGAACGCGGGGCAGAAGCAGCTGGACTTAAAGCAAACAAGATTGCAAAACCAGTCCTCAGTTGCCTGTTCCCGGTTCTCAGTGGGAACGAAAAAGCCTTCAGGCATTACAATTCCTATATTGCTGATTCTTTTTCGAGCAATTCCCTATGATCCATGCATGGCATGACGTAACGCCCGGAGAGCATCTGCCGGACGAGTTCAACACGGTGATCGAAATCCCCTTTGGCTCGAGCGTGAAGTACGAATTGGACAAAGCCAGCGGGCTCATCAAACTTGATCGCGTGCTCTACTCCGCAGTTTATTACCCGGCGAACTACGGCTTCATTCCCCAGACTTTGGCCGAGGACGACGATCCGCTCGATGTTCTGGTTCTGTGCCAGGAAAGCGTAGTCCCGTTGACTATTATTCATGCGCGAGCCATCGGTCTGATGACCATGATTGACTCAGGGAAAAAAGATCACAAAGTCATCGCGATCGCTACCGAGGATCCTGAATTCAACAGCTACCGCGAAGCCTCGGAGATGCCTCGGCATCGCCTAATGATGCTGCGCAGATTCTTTCAGGATTACAAACAGCTTGAAGGAAAAGAAGTCGAGGTAGACGAGATCCGCCCCGCCGGGGAAGCGTATCCGATCATCAACGATGCCTTGCGCCGTTATAGCGAGCAGCGGCGTAAAGGATTTATCAAGTAGTGCTCGCGAGGTTCGATCGTTATCGGGCGTATAATCAGCTTTTCAAGAATCCATCAAAGGTGACGAGGAATGGTTTCCACGAACGGTAGTCCCACCAACGGCAATCACGCGCAAAACGACAACGGACATAGCGTTCCACGGCCGCGAGCCGAGTGGATTGCCCGCCGCAAAGCTGAGAATGACGACCGCAATTTTTCTCAGATGCACTATGCGCGCAAAGGCCTGATCACGGAAGAAATGATCTACGTGGCTGATCGTGAAAAGATTTCTCCAGAACTGGTTCGTGACGAAATCGCGCGCGGCCGCATGATTGTTCCCGCCAACATCAATCATCCGGAACTGGAGCCGATGTGCATCGGCGTAGCCTCATTGTGCAAAATCAACTCGAATATTGGCAATTCCGCAGTAACGTCAAACATCGACGAGGAACTCAAGAAATTACACACGTCGGTTCACTACGGCGCCGACACGGTGATGGATCTTTCGACCGGGGGCAACATTCACGAGATTCGCGAAGCCATTCTGCGCCACTCGCCCGTACCAATTGGAACCGTGCCGATCTATGAGGCGATTTCGCGGGTAAAGCGTATTGAAGACTTGAATGCCGAGGTGATGCTCGAAGTGATCGAAGAGCAAGCCGAACAGGGCGTGGATTACATGACGATTCACGCTGGCGTGCTCATTCAGTATCTGCCGATGGTTTCCAAGCGCATCACCGGAATCGTGAGCCGCGGCGGCGCGATTCTGGCGCAGTGGATGGCTCACCATCACAAGCAGAATTTCCTTTATGAGCGTTTCGACGACATCTGCAAGATTTTCGCCAAGCACGATGTTTCGTTTTCGCTGGGTGACGGCCTGCGCCCCGGCTGCATTGCCGACGCCAGCGACGAAGCCCAATTCGCCGAGTTAAAAACTCTTGGAGAACTGACCAAGAAAGCGTGGGAATACGATGTGCAGGTGATGATCGAAGGCCCGGGCCATGTCCCGCTTGACAAGATCAAGGAGCAAGTCGACAAAGAAAAAGAGCTCTGCTATGAAGCGCCGTTCTACACTTTGGGTCCGCTCGTCACCGATATCGCGCCGGGATATGACCACATCACCTCAGCCATTGGCGCAGCCATGATCGGCTGGCATGGTGCGGCGATGCTTTGCTACGTTACTCCCAAAGAACATCTCGGGTTGCCGAATGAAAAGGATGTTAAAGACGGGATCATCGCTTACAAGATCGCAGCGCACGCCGCGGATTTAGCGCGCCATCGTCCCGGTGTTCGAGATCGCGACGACGCCCTCAGCTATGCCCGCTACAAGTTCGACTGGGAGAAGCAATTCGCGCTGTCGCTCGATCCGGAAACGGCGCGCTCGATGCACGACGAAACTCTGCCCGACGACTATTACAAAGAAGCCGCCTTCTGCTCAATGTGCGGCCCCAAATTCTGCTCCATGAACTATTCCAGCAAAGTGGACGAGTACAACAAAGAAGTCCACGGCCTCGAAAAGAAAGACTACTCAGGACTGGTCGAGAGATTGGTCTCGCTCAAATAGCCGTGGCGGATTTCATGAAAGCTATAGGCTCCTCAACCTCGAGGACCTCGGATATTTCTTTCCCAATCTCGAACGCCGCCGCGTTCCCGATGTACTCTCCCAACGCACGGTAGCTCTCGAATTGCAGCTCATCGAACCACTGGTCGGCGGTGCTTTGATGAGGGAAGGTTTTGTGTTTGTCGAAATACTCCCAGACGTCGTCCGGAAGCCGGTTTCTTTTTTCGCTATCCGGCGCTGGGTTCTTGACCACGCCGCTTGCTTCCGGCCTCGATTTCAAAGGCATACTGGCCTTCAAGTAAAACAGTTTCCCGCGGTCATTCGGATTCTGCGGATCATAGAAAATATCTCCGGCCACAAAGTTGCATTCGCTCTGACGACCATCCTTGGGCTGGATTTTGGAAAAATCAACCTCGATGCGCGCACCGAAATCTGTCCGCGCTTTTTCAATCAGCGACAAGAGATTCTCGCAAGCGTATTGGCCGTCGCTGTCGGCATCGCAGGCCACTATCACCTGGCAATGGCGCTTGATCAATTCGTAAACCGCCAGGTTCTCGAAGTGTCCGCCATCGGACAAATAAACGTAGCTCTTGTTCTGGTCGCTTTGGGCTACCAATTCGGAAAACAGGTAGCTAAGTCCCCAGGCCGGTCCGGCGCTTTCCCACTGCGGCGTAAAGCGCGAGTTGCCCATCCACCAGCCGAGGCGCACATCAAACAGGGTCATGAACAGGCCCGTCGCCGGGGAGGTAAAGTACCCCATGTTGGGACTGGCGGCCGCGCCTGAAATCGCCATCGCCGTACCCAGCGCGATGCCTTCCTCCGCAGTCATGCGGGTGAGCGATCCTGCGGTGCGACCCAACTCCGTTCTCGAGTAGCTGAGTTCATATGCATGGTCTAACTGGAAGCGGTTCTGGCCCTGCCCTGGGAAGATAACGTCGTAGCCGCAATACAAGGGAGTAAACACAAACGACTTTGCCCGCCGGGTGGCATAACCAAGTTCAGCGCCGCTGGTAATGTTGATTGCTGCGTTCAGGATGGGATACGGCCCAGGGTAATTTCCGGCGAAATCCTTCAGCGGGAGATCGTCGTGAGGATCAAAGCCGGTAAATGGCTGCGGGGTCCGCTGCGGATTCGAGGCGCCAAGATAGCAGCGGACCAGACGGTTCCGATAAAAGTGATGTAAAGAGAAGTCGTTTACATCTACACGTCGCGACAACAACAAGGAAGCGATCGCGAGAATCACGCCAACGCCCAGCAATTGCCAGGACGTCCTGAAATACTCAACCTTCCAGTACAGTTGCGACAATGCCGCCCAGTCGTTTCCGGGCGCAGCCGCGTGCGACAAACGCCATAGTTCGATCGTCTCGACGGGGCGGAAAAACATCCCTGAGCCGAGGTGGACCGCGGTGGCCAGAAGCAAAGCCAATCCGAAACCGAAAACGTAAGGCGCTAACCTGGCGATGATATCCAGCGCCCTCGGCGCTTTAAATAACTGCATAATCCAGGATCCATCGACTCCGTTTGGCGATTTGAGTTTCTCGGCCTTGCCACTGGTCGCAGCGCTCTTGGCAGCCTTCACGCCCAGATAGTTGTGGGCGACCCATAAAATTGCGGGGATGAGGCTTGCCCACTTCAGCTTGAACAAAACCCACCGCACCAGCAGCGGCCCGAAAGCACAGCATCCGGCTAGCAGCGTCCAAGCCAGAGTCAGGAGCATTAAATATCCGCCGAGGCGGGCCCACCATTCGCGCACCAAGTCTCTGCACCCGCGGCCCGCCAGCCCCATGTGCACAGCGCCGGCGAGCAACATGATCAGCATCACAATGACGGTTCCGAAAACCCCTACAATCCAGTGGGCTCTGTAGGAAGCCAACCCGGATTGCGGCAACATCTTTACCAGAAACCATGTATATCCCCAGCCCAGGGCGCCACCCACCGCTCCGGCGACCAATGAGGAAAACAGGAAGGCGGTGAGAGAAAGCACGCGGTTCTCCGGGTCTTTCTTCTGCCATTCTTCCTTCCACAGCCGCAACGACACAGCGGCTACGGTCCAGGCAAGAAAATAAATGCCGGCCCACACGGCGAGCCACATCCTCACACGAAAATCTCCTGCCTGATCCCTCCATCGCCATAAGGCGGAATTAAATAGCAGGCACGCCACAAAGAAAGGCACGATAACGGTGACGGTCACCTTGATCCGCTGAAATGGCGTCAGCAGCATTTCCTTGGAGGGAATTTTCTCAGCTGTGTTCCAAGCCATCGTGACACAGGCGATGAACCACACGACTACGCCGCAGATCAGCAGTTCAATGGCCTGCAGCCGGAAAGATCTCATCAGCCCAAGCAGCACGCCGTCACAAGAGACGAAGACGCTCAGGAAAAGCAGCCCGAGAACCGTCTGGTTCAGAAAGACGTTGCGCAGCCACGTACCGATCATCGCCCAGGTGTCCCCCGAAAGCGCGCCCGTGTGCGGAGTCAAGTAATTGCTGTACAAACGCAGCCAACGCAGAAAGGTGCGTTCTTCGCGGCCACCGGGTTCGCGCTTTCCCGGAACGAGAGCCTTTTCGACATCTCGAAATGTGGAATTTGGCAGAGCATCGAGGAATCTACGAGTGAGCGCGGTCAACCAGGACCCAATGTATCCGCCGCCCGAAACGGTGGAGAGATAATCGAACTTGTGCAGCAGTTGGTTTTCAGCAAGTGCTTGCAGAACTCCGAGGTTCAACGTAGCGCTGCGGATGCCTCCACCGGAAAACGCCAAGCCAATCAGATTATCGGCGGTTGGTTTCGAACTGATGACTCCGCGGGCCCGGCGGGATTCCGCGATCTGCGTCAATTCGTCCTGAAGGACTTCTTTGAATGTGACTGGAAGGGGATCCTGTGGAGGTAGCGGCCGACTTGGTGGACTCGCCATCGTAAGAGGTGCGCGTTCGGGCATAAATCGCCTCGCTTCCCCCTCATTTTCGTTGTGGCGACGATATTTACTGGAAACTCCGGCGAAGTCAAGAGGTTTTGTCGTAATCCGGCAATCCGTATTCCATTTTGGGCCAGAGTTTTACTTCAAGTCGGCTATACCGTCGCAGACTAACTGGACCGCAATCGCCAAAAGCAGAAAGCCGAAGATACGATTAATCGCGCCGGCAGCGCCCGGTCCAAGACGCTTGACCAGCGGGCCACCGAGCCGGAGAAACAAATAAACCACAAGGCCAAGCGCGACGATGCCGATGACTATGCCCAGGTAAGAAACCGTTCCAGCATCCGCTGACAAACCCATGACCACACCGATCGATCCGGGGCCGGACAACATTGGCATCGCCATCGGAGTTAGCGAGATATCCTCTTTCGTGCTGGCTTCATTGCTCTCCGCTGCCGTCATACGACTGTTGCCGGTGACCATGCTCCAGGCGGTATTGGCGACGATCAGTCCGCCAGCAATTCTCAGTACCGGCAACGAAATGCCGAAGAGGATCAGCACGAACCGTCCAAAGAATAGAAAGACCACGAGAATTATGATCACGTAGATTGCAGTCTTGAGGGCAGTCTGCTTGCGCTCGGCGGGTAGGAAATCTCCTGTCAGACTAAAGAATATGGGAATCGCACCGAACGGGTTCACGATGGGGAACAGTGCCAGAAACGTAGCTATCGCCGCCGAAGGCAAAGCTCTCAGAAGTTGTTGCACGGCGTGAGCCGGGTTCATGGGGAAAAAGCTTAACAGCGCAATGCTATTTCGTGAAGCCCGCACATCATCGCTCGGCTCGAGCTACCGACCAATCTAAGCAATTCTACCGATCACTCTCCAGTACCTTCGCCGCGCGGTTCAGCGCAGCCGCGAGGGACGCGACTTGCTCCTGGGCGCGAGCGAAGTCGTGCTTATCGATGGCCTCGTTAATCCCCGGGATGACCACAGCTGCGTATCCGGTGTACTGGCCGGGAGCGTAAATGGCGTGCCGGAACCAGGGACGGTTCGGAAGTCCTTCGGGCATCAAGAGCGCCCGCTCCGCGTCGCGCAATGCACGATTCAGATTCTCGGCATCGCGTGGAGAGTTTTGCTGCCGGACCAGCACCTTCGCGGCGGCTTGTTCGAAATGATGAGCTGAACGCGCAAGCTCGTTAAAGTTTAATGTTTGACCTGCGAACTCAGGCTGCGCTTTTTTCCTGGCGGAATCGATGTAGGAAACAATTTCCTTGGCATATTCTTCGTAGTCGAAGGGCAGCACATCGGCATCGGCCATGCGGATGATCGAGATGCCGAAAATGCGCGCCATCTGCTGCTCGTAGACGAAATCGGGATCGCCGAATTTCTTGAACCAGTTGAAATTGTCGAATGCCGAGTGATACACGCCATAGGAACCGGTCGAACTCACATCAGCGGAAGGTACGCCGAGGTGCTGCAAGAAGACTGTGTAATCCGATCCACTACCCAAGTCGCCCACGGGCACGTCGGCTTTCGATTGCGCCGCAGGATTGCGCCTGTTGTCGCCGATGGCTTCGGTGGGCGACTGGGCAAACTCGACCCCGGGTTGGTTTTGCTTTTGCCAGCTGTCGTAAACACTCCCACCGCTGGGGGACGGAACAGCTTTCGCCACGTCACGCAGAAATTGTTTCAGGCTGGGCACCGAGGCCGCACCGAATTTCGGCCCTGAAACTCCGACGTCCATATTGAAATACGCCACCGCGCCGCTCAAGTACATCTCATGCTGCTCGCCCCATTCGGTGGAACCGATCAAACCCTCTTCTTCCCCGTCCCAGCTTCCGAGAATTATCGTGCGCTTCGGCCTCCAACCTGATTTCAACAGCTCGCCGAGGCCGTGCACGGACTCCAGCATCGCCGCCGTACCGCTGTTCGGATCCACCGCTCCATACACCCAGGCATCGCGATGATTTCCCGCGACTACCCATTCGTCGGCATTTTCGCTTCCTTGCACTCGCCCAATCACATCCCAAATCGTGCGGAACTGGTAATCCTGTTTGAGATGCATCTTCACTTTTACCGGGCCGGGTCCAACGTGATAAGTGAATGGCAGCGCTCCCTGCCATTCGCGTGGTGAGTCCGGGCCTCCGAGATGCTCAAGGATGGGCCATGCATCGCCATACGATAAAGGAGTAGTAGGGATTTTGGGCAGCTGGGCGGATTGCTCAGGCGCTGTGCGCTGGGCGTCAGGAAGCGACGGGACAGAAGCGATTCCTGGTGTGGTGGGATCGCCGGCAAACTCGAACATATAACCAATGGATCCGCGCTGCACACCAGTATCCGGACGCCACGGACCTTTGGGATATTTGTCCCCGCGCCGCCAGCCATCGTCGGCGGGATCGGAATAGATGATCAGTCCCGCTGCGCCGCGCTCTTGAGCGAGAAAGGCTTTTACCCCGCGAAAATTCTGCCCGTAGCGTACGAGCACGATCTTGTGACGCACATCCACTTTCAACTGTTCGAGCTTTTTGAAATCCTCGGGCGTACCGTAGTTGGCATAGACCACGTCCGCTTCGGCGTCGCCCGATGGCGACATCGCATTGAATGGCATGATGACCCGCGGATCGTCGGCGAGCGGGTCGCCTTCGACGTGTTCGCGCGTTGGCCCGTGCATGTGAATGTCGGCGGGAGCAGTCACGTCCACACTGATCTCCGCGGGGTAGTTCATCCAAACACGGTATTCAACCGTCTCAGTTTCCAGCCCAGCTTCGCGAAATTTTTGCGCAACGTAATCAGCGGTTGCTTTGTCCTCTGGCGACCCGGCAACATGCGGGGCCTGAGTCAGGACGCGCAGATGCTGTTCGGCAAGTTTCGGATCAGGCACCGCGAGAAATCTGCTTTCCAGTTCGGTTTCGGCGGCGGCATTCCGAAACCCGAATATTTCCTGAGCGGACTTCTGGGATCCCTGAGCCGTTTGAGTGTGGGGAACCCCCAACATTAGCAGGCTGCAAAACAAACTGGAGCCAAATCGAAAGGTCATGGGTTTCATCGTGAAACAGGCCAGTGTACATGATCCGCGGACGCTGGTAGTCGTCAACGCCAGCAAAAGTAGCGCACTGAATTCGTCGGCCAGAGGGCGAAAACTTTAGCCAAGAGCTTCAATTCCGGGGGCAGAGCGCAAGTTGGGATGCTCTGCCGAGCGAATTGTTGGGGCTCCGCTTCACCAACCTCACCATTTGCACCATATGGTGATACAATCAGCTCATGAAACGCGCAACCATGACTTTTCCTGACGATTTGGCCAAGGCGATGGAGAAGTATCTCGCGTCCCAAGAGGCTCCTCCGTCGCTGACCACCGTTGTGCAAGCGGCTTTGCGGCAGTACCTGGGCGAGCGAGGATTCTTACGAACGCGGCGGACGCTCGCGATTACGCCAGCAGGCAGCGGAAGCGGACGTTCTGACGTCAGTCAACACCACGACCGCCATATAGCCGAGACGCATAAGTGAGACCCGCAGTATTGGCCGACACTGGGCCGCTTTATGCGGCCGCCGATCCCGACGACGCCCACCACAAGCGGGCCCGCCGAGAACTGCGCAGGCTTGCCGATGAGAACCGTGAGGTTATGGTCGTCTATCCAACCTTGCTCGAGGCTTACACACTGGTGCTGTTTCGTCTGGGCGAAAATGCAGCCTTGCACTGGCTGGAAGACATGGCCGGCGCCGCTCTCGTCAATCCGAGCGCAGAGGATTATCGGCACGCGCTTGTCAGGGTGCAATCGTTGAAGGACCAATCCATCACTCTGTTCGATGCGCTCGTGGCTACGCTGGCCGGCAGGCTAGGGCTGGAAGTGTGGACCTACGATCACCACTTCGATGTAATGCGGGTCGCCGTGTGGCGCTGATGTTCCCCCGCAAACAGCAGCCACGAAAGCGATAAACTGGAAGCATGCCAGTCCAGAATGCTACGCAACGCTTCTCTTCCCGAGTTGACAATTATGTGCGCTACCGTCCGGGATATCCACGTGAAGTTCTTAACCTCCTGAAGAAGGACTGCGATCTCGCGACCGAATCCGTGATCGCGGACATCGCCTCTGGCACAGGCATCTTCACTCAGATGCTGCTGGAAAATGGTAACCGCGTGTTCGCCGTGGAACCTAACGCTGAAATGCGGCGAGCAGGAGAAGAGTTCTTGCGGAGTTATCCACGATTCACCAGCGTTGCCGGAACGGCGGAAGCGACGACGCTTCCAGACCATAGCGTAGAAATAGTCACGGCCGCGCAAGCGGCACATTGGTTCGATCGCGAAAAGGCTCGTGGCGAGTTTATCCGCATCCTCAAGCCTGGTGGCTGGTGCGTGCTTTTGTGGAACGAGCGCCGCACCGATTCGACTTCTTTTCTTCGCGAATACGAGCAACTACTGCTGACGTATGGTACGGACTACGAAGAAGTCCGCCACGAACGCACAACGGCTGAGATCGCCGGCTTTTTCTCGCCAACGCCGTTTGAGTTGAGCACACTCGAAATGCGCCAGGAAGTTGACTACGCAGGCCTTGAAGGCCGCCTCTTGTCTTCCTCGTACACGCCAACGCCGGAACACGAAAACTATGAACCAATGTTACGAGAGCTACAACGGATCTTCGACGAACATCAGATCAACGACCGTGTATCGCTTGACTACAACACGCTCGTCTATTACGGGCAGCTTTCGTAAACGAAAGGCTTAAACACAAAGACACGAAGCTTCACCAAGGGATCGCGAGTAGTTTAAGAATTCGGAGACCGAATGGCTGACGAGAAAGCATTCCACATGACTCCCGATGAGTTCCGCAAACATGGCCACGCGGTCGTGGACTGGATTGCAGACTACACTGCACGCATTGAATCGTATCCTGTGCTGTCGCGCGCGGAGCCGGGTCAGGTTCGAGCCTCCCTGCCAGCAAATCCTCCGGCAAGAGGCGAATCTTTCGACGCGATCCTGGGAGATGTCGAAAAATTAATTGTTCCAGGCATAACGCACTGGCAGTCACCGAATTTTTTCGCTTTCTTTCCTGCCAACGCATCGGGTCCCGCGATCCTTGGCGATCTGCTTTCGTCGGGGCTGGGAGTGCAGGGGATGCTTTGGGCGACCAGTCCCGCCTGCACGGAATTGGAAACGCATGTCCTCGATTGGCTGGTCGGAATGCTCGAGCTGCCGCCGAAATTTCTCTCCGGCAGCAGCGGCGGCGGCGTGATCCAGGACACCGCGTCGAGCGCTTCGTTGTGCGCGTTGTTAGCCGCACGGGAACGCGCTACTAATTTCGCCAGCAATAAACGTGGCTGCGATGGAAAGCTGGTCGCGTATACGTCCTCCCAAGCGCATTCTTCCATCGAAAAGGATGTTCAGATCGCCGGGCTTGGCTTGAACAATTTGCGACTGATCGATGTCGATGAGAACTTCGCCATGCGTCCGGACGTGCTGGCGCGGCAAATCAAAAGCGATCGCGACGCGGGTCTTCTTCCCTGCTTCGTTTGCGCAACGATTGGCACGACTTCCTCGAATGCGATTGATCCACTGCCGGAAATTGGCCGCATCTGCCGGGAAAACAACCTGTGGTTTCACGTCGACGCAGCCATGTCGGGAACGGCTGCGCTGTGTCCCGAGTTCCGGCATACTCATCGTGGAGTCGAACTGGCTGACAGCTACACTTTCAATCCGCATAAGTGGATGTTCACCAACTTCGACTGCAACTGCTTCTACGTTGCCGATCGCAAGGCTCTTATCAAGACCCTCAGCATTCTGCCGGAATACTTGCGCAACAAGGCCACGGAATCGGGCGCGGTGTTTGACTATCGCGACTGGCAGATTCCGCTCGGTCGCCGCTTTCGAGCGCTTAAACTCTGGTTTGTAATTCGGCACTATGGCATCGAAGGCTTGCAATATCACGTTCGGCGTCACGTTGAACTCGCTCAGAAGTTCGCAGGCTGGGTCAGAAACGATTCTCGTTTCGAAATCGCAGCGCCTGCGCCGCTCAACCTGGTCTGCTTCCGTCACAAGGGCGGGGACGAAATAAATCAAAAGCTGATGGACCGGCTGAATCGCAGCGGAGACCTCTACCTGACCCACACCCGTCTCAACGACCGGTTCACACTAAGATTTTGCGTCGGCCAGACCAACACCATGGAACGCCACGTCGAGCGCGCGTGGAGCAGGATTCAGCAAGAAGCAATGTAGGATCACTTCGGCTTGTCCGGCTGCGCCACTGGCGCTTTGGGCTGCAACGCATTGGCATTTGCTGGGGCCGCAGGGTTCAATCCGAAATCCCAGACGTACGTATTCATTCCTTCCTTGCCTAACATCTCGACGACCGCGTACTCTCCCGGTTCAAGCGCATTCACAGGCGTGATCTTGATCCAGCCTCCAGCGAGCTTTAGCGAGGTGGTTTGAACCAGGTTCTGCTCCTGCTTGGCTTTTCCCAACGGGTTGATTTTGATATCTCCGATAATCCGGTTGCCTTTCTTCGGCTGTGCCCGAACTATGTGGTAACGATCCCAGGGCTGTTCCGGTTGCTGCGGTTGCTGCGGCTGTTGCGATCCCTGCTGTGAACTCGCATTTGAACCTTGATCCTGATCAAAGTTGATGTAGATCGTAGGCAGGGTCGCGTGCGCCTGCACGCTGGCGTGCAGGCCATCGAGTTCAATGGTCTGCTTGCCGCTGGCGATGGGATTGATCGCCGAGCGCAGAATGTTTGTCTTCGTGTTGCGGTTGACTTCACCCGTGTTCTGCTGCAGAAGAACGAGTTGCGGCTGGGACTGAAAAGTATCGAGCAGGAACATTCCGCCGTCTTCGGGCAAATGCAGGCCGGGCGCGACCTGCGGAGTGCTAGCCTCCTCGGCGCGGCGTTCGGCTTCGACTTCCTTGTCGATTTCCACCGCCTCTGGGGTGGGAACTCCCGCAGCGCGATCCTTCTCGAATTTGTCGGTGGCGGCCCAATCTACAAGCGAGTTGGGCAGTTCTTCCCATTCGTCGCGCTCCGCGCTGAGGTAGCGGACGCGGTCGCCTTTCACTTCCCACTTGGTGGCCAGCTGGTAGGAGCCGTCTTTCAGGATTAAGCGCTTGGCCAATTGTTGGGCAAAGACAGGAATCGCCAGGACGAATAGGGCGGCCAACGCCACGCCGACGCGAGCTCTATTCCTTGCATTCACGGTCTTCCATATTATGATGCGGGCAGGCGATGTAGTGAAGAAGTTAGCGGATGTGGTGTAGCGGCGGGAACGACTGGGAATCGTGTCGACGGCTCGCGTTCGGAAAACCCCGCCCAAGCGAAGCTTGAACGGGGCACCCTGAACAGTAGAAGAGTAGATTTCAAGAAAACCACCTAGCCACGCCCCTCCATTTCTGGCATAATTGTTCGTGCACCCATCCTGCACAAAATTTCAAAGACAATTTAAGGTGAGGAAGCGATGTCGGCAAAGTACATCTTTGTGACTGGCGGAGTTGTGTCTTCGCTCGGTAAAGGGCTGGCGGCGGCTTCGATTGGCTGCCTGCTGGAGAGCCGTGGGCTGAAAGTCAACCTGATGAAGTTCGATCCTTACCTCAACGTGGATCCGGGCACGATGTCACCCTTCCAGCACGGCGAGGTTTTCGTTACCGACGACGGCGCCGAGACCGATCTCGACCTCGGGCACTACGAGCGCTTTACTCATGCCAAGCTTTCTCGCGATAACAATTGGACCACCGGACGCATTTACGAGCAGATCATTGCCAAGGAACGGCGCGGCGATTATCTCGGCAAAACCGTGCAGGTTATTCCGCACGTGACCAACGAAATAAAGGCGGCGATGAAGAAAGTCGCACAGGATGTCGATGTCGCGATTGTCGAGATTGGCGGCACGGTGGGTGACATCGAGTCCCTGCCCTTCATGGAAGCCATCCGCCAGATGCGCCAGGAACTAGGCCGCGAGCGGACATTGTTTATGCACGTAACCCTGGTGCCCTTCATCGCAGCAGCGCAAGAGTTGAAGACCAAGCCCACGCAGCACTCGGTGAAAGAGTTGTTGAGCATTGGAATCCAGCCGGACATCCTGCTCTGCCGCACTGACCGTTTTCTATCCAAGGAAATCAAATCGAAGATTGCCCTCTTCTGCAACGTGGAAGAAGAAGCAGTCATCACGGCTAAGGATGTGGCGTCCATTTATGAAGTGCCGGTGGTGTTTTCCCATGAAGGCGTGGACACGCTGGTACTGCGGTATTTGCATATCGAAGCCAAAGAGCGTGATTTGAAGAGTTGGGAAGAGCTTGTGCATCGCGTTTATAACCCGAAGGCCGAGGTCACAATCGGCATTGTCGGCAAATACGTCGAATATGAAGACAGCTATAAGTCGCTGAAGGAGGCTTTGGTTCATGGGGCTTTGGCTCACAATCTGAAGCTGAATCTGAATTGGATTGAGGCGGAGGGGCTCGAAGCGGGAGATCAGGCCAGCCAAGAGCAGCTTGCGGATTACGATGGGATTCTGGTGCCTGGTGGCTTTGGCAAGCGGGGCATCGAGGGCATGCTGATTGCGATTCGCTACGCGCGGGAGAACAATGTTCCTTACTTTGGAATTTGTTTGGGGATGCAGACGGCTTGCATCGAATTCGCTCGGAACGTATGCGGATTGGCCGATGCGAATTCGAGCGAGTTTGATCCGGCTACTCCGCATCGGGTGATTTACAAGTTGCGCGAACTGCGCGGCGTGGAAGAACTTGGCGGCACCATGCGGCTGGGTGCTTGGACTTGCAAGATCGAGCCGGGAACTTTGGCGCACAAAATCTACGGGCAAGATGAGATCAGCGAGCGGCACCGGCATCGCTATGAATTCAACCGCGAGTATGAAGAGACTTTGACGGCTGGTGGACTGCGGATTTCGGGCTCGACTCCCGATGGAACTTATGTGGAGATAGTCGAACTTCCGGATCATCCGCATTTTATTGGGTGCCAGTTTCATCCAGAGTTTAAGTCGAAGCCTTTGGAGCCGCACCCTTTATTCAAGACTTTCGTGGGTGCGGCTTACGAGCACGGATTGAAGCGCCGGGCTGAAAAGGCGGCGGCTGAGATCGAGATGTTTCATCGGCCGGAGAAAGTCGGACGGCGCTAGAGCTGGCGCATTCGAAGGATTTACCGCCGAGGGCGCCGAGATCGCCGAGGAAGAATAAGGCGCTGGCCTCTTAAAGATATAAGATCATTTTTTCTCGGCGATCTCGGCGGTTGAGGATTTCTCGCTGGCAATTTCTTTCCAAGTCGAGGGTGTGCGTATCGGCTCCGGGAATTTATTTCTCATCGCGGGGCCTTGCGTCATTGAGAGCGAGAAGCATGCGTTGTTTATGGCGGAAGTGATTAAGGGCGTGACTCGGGCGCTTAACGTTCCGTTTATTTTTAAGGCTTCTTACGACAAAGCCAATCGCACTTCCGTGCGCAGCTTTCGCGGACCGGGACTGGCGGAGGGTTTGCGCATTCTCAAGAAAGTTAAAGATGAAGTTCACGTCCCGGTGCTGACGGATGTGCACGAAACGGCGGACGTCGCTAAGGTCGCGGAAGTCGCCGACGTGCTGCAGATTCCGGCTTTCCTCTGCCGCCAGACCGACTTGATTATCGCCGCGGCGATGACTGAGCGGGCGGTGAATATCAAGAAAGGCCAGTTTGTTTCGCCGTGGGACATGAAGCATGCCGTAGAAAAATGCCGCACCGCGGGCAACGATCGAATTTTTCTTACTGAACGCGGGTCCAGTTTCGGCTACAACAATCTGGTTGTCGACATGCGATCGCTCGCCATCATGCGGAAGTTCGCGCCGGTAGTTTTCGACGCGACGCATTCGGTGCAGTTGCCCTCGGCCACCCATGGAGACGAAGATGGCGCGCCGTCCAGCGGTGGGCAACCGGAGTTTATCCCGGTGCTGGCTCGCGCGGCTGTTGGGGCGGGCGTGGATGGTGTTTTCCTGGAAGTTCACGACAATCCGAAAGAAGCCAAGTCGGACGGAGCCAACGCGCTCCCGTCGACACAGTTGCGCGGCTTGCTCAAAGAATTGCTGGCGGTGCATGGGGGGCTTCAGGCTGCCCGGTCAACTCCCTAGTTCACGCCCGCGCTTTGTCAATCATTGCTTCCCAGATGCCTTTGGATTTCAGAACGAGTTCGATGGCTTCGCGGACTGCGCCGCGGCCGGCGAGGGCCTTTGTGGTGTAGTGCGCGACTTTTTTTACCTCGGGGACGGCATCACCTACGGCAACGGCGAGCCCGACGCGACGGAGCAAAGGGATATCCGGAAGATCGTCGCCGATGAACGCGACTGCAGAATCGGATACGCCCGCTTTTTGAATGATTTCTTCGTAGGCCGGCATTTTCACCGGCTGCTTCATATAAATAAATTCCATTTTCATTTCATGGGCGCGGCGCAGCAGCGCGGCACTTTCGCGACCGGTTATGCAGCCGGTACGCAGGCCGGCGGTTTGCGCGAGGGTGAGGCCCTGGCCGTCATGCGCGTCAAAGGTTTTTATTTCCAGGGCGGTGCCGTCGTTTTGTGAGAACAAGGTCACGCTGCCATCGGTCATGGTGCCGTCGACGTCCATGAGGATGAGGCTGATTTGCGCCGCGCGTTTCTTGAGTGCGGGAGATATTTTGAGAACACGAGCCAACAGAGGCCTCCGGAAAAAGAATTAAGATTTTCGGTTTTAAAGCCGTATCGATCGCGTAGCCAACATTGATTACTTTTGACGCGCCTGCTGCACCATCTCTATCAGAACGTCTCTAGCTTCTTTCGGATTGCGCGCTTCGCGCAAAAATGCGATGCGTGTTCCGCGCATGCCGTCCTGGGTTTTTAGGCGCACGTGAAAACCGAGACGATCGACGGAGGTCATCGCGGCCTCATGCGAGTCTATGCCCGCAAATGCTCGTGCAATCAGGACCATCGCATCGGTATGGTCAGCGTTCATGTGCTGGATGATTTCGGCGGACGAGTCCGCAAGGGGATCGGGTTGAGCTCCGTCATATTCCGATGCGGAAACCCAGCCCATCACGCCGAAGCCTCCCACGTAATAAATATCGACGACATCCATGCGATAGAACGAAAAATCTTCGAAATCGACCCAATACTTGCTGTTGTCGTAACGTTGCAGGTAGAGCTCTCTCGCCGCTAGCCCCTCTGATTTTGGTATAGGCAGCGCACTCCCCACCAGCGTGACACGGGATGCGCCGAGCGGATCGCCGCTGGCATCAGCTTGGGTCACGAGCAGGCTGGCGCGTGGATCGGCCTGCAAGTTTTGCGTATGCATGGCCATGGTGCTAATGAGAAAGATGGGCCGCCCACGATCGTCCAATCCGTAAGGCATGACCGATCCGAAAGGGAACCCCGGCTGTTTTCGTGACAAGGTCGAGAGGCTGCCGATGCGACCCAGATACATCAGCGTGCGCGCACGCTCAGCGAAGGCAGGCTCGGGGACTGGAGGCTGGTCCGTAGTAGCTGGGCCGCCGCTGGCATGTTTTCCGAGGGATAAAGAAGTCATTACCAATCTCCTGGCACACTACATAATCGCATGAAGGCTGAAGAATTCTCGAAATCTGCTACCATTTTCGCCACGACTCACTCTCTATGCTTACTTTCGCCACCATCTCCGGCATTATCGTAATTCTCGCGGTCCTGTTGGACGCGTTTGAAACGGTTGTTCTGCCCCGCCGTGTCCGGCGGAAATTTCGTATTAGCGTCTGGTTCTACCGCGATACCTGGAAGCCGTGGCGCAAGATCACAGGTCTAATCAAGACGCCAGGGCGGCGCGAAAATTTTCTTGGCTACTTCGGGCCGCTATCGTTGCTTTTCCTGCTTGCACTCTGGGCCTGCGGTTTGATCTTCGGTTTTGCGTTGCTGCAATACGGCGCGGGCGAACACGTCATGATCGGCAACGAACCTGTCACCTTCGGACGGGTAATTTATCTGAGTGGCTCGACTTTCTTCACCCTGGGCTACGGGGACATTATTCCGACCTCAGAGCTTGCCCGTATTCTGGCGGTACTCGAATCCGGCATGGGATTTGGCTTTCTGGGTGTTGTGATCGGATACTTGCCGACGATCTATTCGTCGTTTTCCAGACGCGAAATTCAGATTTCCATGTTAGATGCGCGAGCCGGTTCACCGCCCACGGCCGCGGAAATGCTGATAAGGCTCGGGAGTTGCGCCCATCTGGATGATATCTTTCGCGAATGGGAACATTGGGCGGCTGCACTGTTGGAGAGTCATATTTCCTATCCGCCGCTCGGATTTTTTCGTTCTCAGCACATTAATCAGTCTTGGCTGGGCGCGCTTACCATGATGCTCGATACCACAGCGATAGTCTCTGCTGGCGTCGACGGCATCGGGAAAGAGCAAGCCAAGTTGACGTTTGCGATAGCGCGCCACGCAATGGTGGACCTGGCTCAGCTTGTAAATGCGCAGTACGATCCACTTGCTCCCGACCGGCTTGGCGACGGGGAACTGGCAAGACTTCGGCAAGCGCTCCTGGACCAGGGTTTGCATTCCGCGGATGTAGCGAAGTCTAACGATAAGTTGACATATTTACGTTCGCTTTACGAGCCGTACGCCATTGCCATGGCGCGCAATCTGCTGATCACTCTGCCTCCGTGGATTCATCCCGAGAAGACGAAAGATAACTGGGAAGCTGGACCGTGGGACCGCGCGATTCAAGCCAGAAGTCTGGCCGGGTTAGGGCATCACGAAGAGCGTATACGGAAGATGGACGATCATTTCTGAACGGGATTCGATGAAGGCGTTGCTTTACGGTTGACGGGCGGGGGCGCCGGTCGCTCAATCGACGCTTCACGGTACCTGCTAACATTCTTTACTCCATGAAACTTGCTGGCGAAAATGTCGTACGCATTGAGGCGGAGGCGTTGCGCGTCCTGGCTGACCGCATTGCAGGGCCTATGGCTGACGCCTTCAATCGCGCAGTGGAGTTGATTTACGGCTGCAGCGGCCGAGTCGTGGTCACCGGCATGGGCAAGAGTGGGATCATCGCGCGCAAGATTGCGGCCACGCTGAATTCGACCGGGACGCCGGCGCTGTTCATGCACCCTGTCGAGGCTGTGCACGGGGACTTGGGGATGGTGCTGAGGGGCGATGCGGTTTTGGCGCTCTCGGCCAGCGGAGAGACTGAGGAGATTCTGCGGCTGCTGGCTACGTTGAAGCGATTGCAAGTACCAGTGATCGCGATGACTTGCGACGAAGTTTATCCAAAGTCCGCGGACACGAGTGTCCGCGCCACACAAGCGGGGTTATCCACGCTCGCGGCAGCGGCCGAAGTTGCTTTGGATTGCTCGGTTGCCGAGGAGGCATGTTCGCTGGGACTCGCTCCGACTGCGTCTACAACCTGCATGCTAGCGCTGGGTGATGCATTAGCGATGACGCTGGCTGAGAAGCGCGGCTTCAAGGAAGAAGATTTCGCCAACCTGCATCCTGGAGGCAAACTCGGCAAGCGTCTGGCGCGAGTGGAATCGCTGATGCACACTGGGGACGCAGTGCCGCGGGTCACGCCGAGCACTACCATGCCGGATGTGATCTATGAGATGTCGCGCAAGAAGCTGGGCGTGACGGCCGTGGTTGAAGGCGACAAACTAGTGGGAGTCATCAGCGACGGCGACTTGCGGCGGTTGCTTGAACAGCGCGGCAAGGACGTGCTCGATTTAAGCGCTGGTGAGTGCATGACTGGGAATCCGAAAACGATCACGGGTCATGAGTTTGCCGCGACTGCGCTGGCTTTGATGGAGGAGAAGAAGATTACTTCGTTGGCTGTCGTCGATGGCAATGGGAAGCTAGAAGGAATCGTCCACCTTCATGATTTGTGGGGTACCGAAATGATGTAGCGCGGCTATCCCGGCGCTACAATGAGGCAATCCTATGTATCACTACGATCCCAATACGGCGCTGGAAGAACTGACGGAAGATGCAACACTGCCCAACCCGGTCCACGTGCGTGACATGATTCTGCGTAAGCATCCTGGGCCGGATAAGTCGCTCGAACTCAATCGGATGTTCGTCGAGTATCAGAAGTTTTTCGGCGAGACGCAGAAATTGGGGAAAGAGATTTTGAAGCAGTTGGCGGGTTGAGCGTCGCCAGTCGGGCTCAGGATCAGCGCGACTATCTGCCTGCCATAAATTCGATTATGTCGTCTCGCGTGAATCCTGCCTCCCTCAATAACGAGAGAAGCGTTCCCTTAGGCATGTCGCGATTGTGCCGAGGGACCACGGCTCGGCGCCTTGAGACGAGGTGGTAGAAGATGAAGTGGCTTCCCGAGGCGTGATCGAGAACGAAACCGTTCTGCTCCAAGAACCTGATGACTTCGCGTGGCCTCACAGCGGGCAGTTTTGTCATACTCTATAAAACTCCGCGAGGCCGATTCTTAGTGCGAATATTCGAGGTCCAAAGAAGCAACTAAGGTTTCGTCGTCCGTGGGAATTGGCTGTTTGTGCTTCTTCAGGCTTTTGATGTAGCCGGAGATTGCGTCCTTGGCCATCTTCCGAGCTTCGGGTAAAGTGCGTCCGTAGGTGACGCAGCCAGGCAAAGCAGGAACGATTGCGGTGAACCCGCCTTCGGGTTCGGGACGGAGCATGATGTTGTAGTGGTAGCGCGTCTTCGGCATTGGATTGAGCCGATTCTATCTTGGTGGCAAGGGCGAGTCAAAGACTGGTGGGAAGTAATCTCCGCCACCGCAATCGTCGATATATCATCGAGAGGAAACCATGAGCACCGATCATCGATTTGGCTCGGCGAGAACAGGGGTAGGTCTGCCCACATCTACTGGGAGCTCGCCGACCTAGAAATAGAAAACGACAGAATGACCGGAGCGCCGATTTACATCGCTGTAGACGCCGGGAATGTTGACGAAGAGGTTGCGATCCGATTGCCGAAAGAGATTGCAATACGGCTTCTGATGATGCTCAGTCCCGATTGGGCCAACGAGGTTGGGTGCGTTCTCTAGCAGGCTGAGGTCAAAAACCTGCCGAGCTGTGCTCGACTGGACAGCCGGGAGCGGCGGTAGTAGGTCAGTTCGATTTCCACAGCTAATGCGCTTCGCGGCTTTCCGTGGCATGATGGACATATGCCTTCCCGCTCAGGCAAAGGTAGAGATTTCGTCGCAATTGCACGCAACGTAGTCGAGAAAGCTATAGGCGGCGAGTTAAAATGAGGGCATTGAGCATCGTCTGGTATGTGGCGGTCAGCCTGTTCTTGGCCTATGGCGGCTGGCTCTTGATCTTCAGAACAAGCACAATTGTCAGGCGGGCACATAGCCAATACCATTGCAGCTTCTTCCTGAAGCCCTGGTACTCAATCTTCATGCGCTGCATAGGAATCTTCATTTGGCTACTGACAGCCCTAACGGACTACGCGCTGCTAACGCTGAGATGATTGCATTAGCTGTGGAAATCAAACTGACCCGCTACCGGGGCGGCTGTCCCCACGCGTTCATTGCCACCCGATCATTTACAATAGCCAATTCCCTGCTACTCAGGATTCCTAACTATGCATCGCTGGTCTGAACTGTTTATTCCTACTTTGCGCGAGGCGCCTGCGGACGCTGAGGTCGCCAGCCACAAGTTCCTAGTGCGGGCTGGTTACATTCGCCAGCTTGCTGCCGGACTTTACTCCTATCTTTTTCTGGGGAACCGGTCATTCAACAAGATCATGGGCATCGTCCGCGAGGAGATGGACAAAATTGGGCAGGAGTTTTATTTGCCGGCCTTGCATCCGCGCGAGCTTTGGGAGGCTAGTGGGCGTTGGGAGCTAATGGGCGACAATTTGTTTCGCCTGAAGGACCGCAAGGGGGCTGATCTTTGCCTCGGCATGACCCACGAAGAAGTCATGACCGATATCGCCAGCAAAGAGCTGCGCAGCTACAAACAGTTGCCGCAAATCTGGTATCAGATTCAGTCGAAGTTCCGCGATGAACCGCGGCCCAGGTCGGGGCTCTTGCGGGTGCGGCAGTTCATCATGAAGGATTCTTATTCGTTCGACATCGATGCTGCCGGGCTGGATGTTTCCTACAAGAAGCATTACGAAACCTACCGCCGAATTTTAGACCGGTGCGGGCTTAAGTACATGGTGGTTGAGGCGGATTCGGGCGCGATGGGCGGGAAGGAGTCGCACGAGTTCATGGTGCGCACGCCAGCGGGGGAAGACCTGATCGTGAGCTGTGAAAGCTGCGACTACGCGGCGAACATGGAGAAAGCGGCTTCGAAGCTCGCGGGCGTGGAGGATTTGACGCTCGAAGGAGGCGGAGAGCCGCTCGAAGTTCATACGCCGGGGATGAAGACGATTGAGGATGTGGCGCGATTTCTCGGCGTCTCTCCGAAGAACAAGATCAAGACACTGGCTTACATGGCGGAAGAAAAAGAGGCGAAGACGGGCAAGACTAAGCTGCGTGCCGTCGTCGTTTTAATACGCGGCGATCACCAGCTCAATGAAGCGAAGTTTGCTGCGGCCGTCGGGGGAAAACAGACTCGCCCTATGCAAGAGGACGAGATCAAACAGCTCTTCCGTTCTCCCGCGGGATTCCTGGGACCGATCGGCATCGAATGGGCGGCGGATATGAAGGATGGTGCCCTTCCCCTCTTGCTCGTCGACAAGGCTTTAGAGGGCCGCAAGAACCTGATCTCCGGCGCAAATAAGGAAGACTACCACCTGAAAAACGTGACTCCCGGGCACAATTTTCGGCCCACGGCTTACGCCGATCTGCGTGCGGTCGCCGCCGGTGAAGGCTGCCCCAACTGCGGCGAGCCGCTCCGGATCGACACGGCCGTCGAAATCGGCCACATCTTCAAATTGGGCTACCGGTATTCCGAGTCGATGGGCGCGCGGGTTCTCGACCGTAACGGCAAGGAAGTGACTTTAATCATGGGGTGTTACGGAATCGGGATCGAGCGCATTCTGACTGCAGCGGTCGAGCAAAGCAACGACGAAAACGGCTTCTGGCTGCCACCGTCGATTGCGCCGTTTGAGATTGTCGTGTGCCCTGTCAACGTAAAAGACGAGACCCTATTGAAAGCCGCGGTCGACATCGCGACTCGCCTGGAAGCTGATGGTTTTGACGTGTTACTGGACGACAGGGACGAACGGCCTGGGGTCAAGTTCAAAGATGCTGACCTTGTGGGCATACCCTTTCGTGTGACCGTCGGCAAGAAAGTTACCGAAGGTACTGTGGAAGTCGTTCAACGCTCGACACGCCAAATTCAGGATGCTAGCATCGCGGCAATAACGGATTATTTCAAAGTCTTACGGCCTGCCCGCTGATCGGATCTCTGCGTGCGGCCGGAACCGGGAGCACGCAATGGGTACGATCAAACTCGTTCTTGGCATCTTCGTGATTGTGGCGGGAATCTATCTTGGGGCAATATTGGTTCCTGTCTATTATTCCAATTACCAGTTTCAGGATGACGTCAAAACCGAGGCCACGCTCGAGACTTATACCGCCAAACCAGAAGACGCCATTCGCGACGCCATCTACAAGAAAGCAGTGGGTCTCGACATCCCGCTAACCAAAGAGCAGATCAAAGTTCAGCGCCATGGCACGCAGGGCACGGGATCACTTACCATCAGCGCGCCCTATACTGTGCATCTGGACCTGCCTGGATATCCGGTGGACCTGCACCTCGACGCTTCCACCGAAAACAAGAGCCCCTTCTGATAACGGTTGTGGATTCGGTGTGATTTAGAATGGAGACTGGAGCCGCCCTCTAGGAGCTCTGGCTCGTTTGCGATTGGCCGAGAGATTCGTGGATGTGAGAGCCGGCAAATCTGGCTTGAGGATAACGCACTCGCAAGCGCCGTCATCTGATTGAAGGGGGGCGCGCCTATCGTCGACGAGACTCAGGTGACTCCGCCAAATTCACCGTGACCATTAAGCTAAAGATCCCGAAGAGGAAAAACGGCGCGAAAGCCGGCAAGGGAGCCGTCTCGCGTGATCCGGTGATCCGAGTCGCACTCTCGGTTTTCGTCGTTCTGTCAGTGTGCCTCTGCGGATTCTTCTCCTACTTCTACATCAAATACGGACGAATCATCGATCAGCGCTTTAAAGGGCCGGTTTTCAGCAGCTCGGCGAGTATTTACGCTATACCGCGTGCCGTCCGAGTGGGCGAGAAGGTCGATCTGCGCGAGATCGAAGCCCAGCTCCGCCGAGCGGGTTATGCGGAAAACGATGGCCCATCCCCGATGGGGAGTTATCGCGCGTTGAATAATGGGATTGAGATCAAGCCCGGTCCCCAGTCGTACCATAGCCCGGAACCGGCGACGATTCGCGTGCAAGATGGGCATGTCTCAACCATCAGCGGGAAATCGGGCGAACTGGAAGCCTACGAACTCGAACCCCGCATGATTACCGCGCTGTTCGATGCCGAACAACGCTCCAAACGGCAACTGGTAAAGTACGACGACATTCCTAAGGTGCTGGTGGACGCGGTGCTTGCTATCGAAGACCGGCGGTTTTTCCAGCACAGCGGGGTGAACTTCATCCGCCTCGGCGAAGCGGCCTGGGTTGATTTTACTCATCAGAAGCATGAGCAAGGTGGTTCCACGCTGACCATGCAGTTGTCGCGGGCGTTTTTCCTGACTCCGCAGAAAACGGTCAAGCGCAAGATCATCGAAATGTTGATCGCGCTGGAGCTGGAACAGAAGTTCAGCAAGCAGCAGATTTTCGAGTTCTACGCCAATCGGGTGGACCTGGGGCAGCGTGGTTCTTTCACCATCAGCGGATTTGCCGAAGCCTCGCAGGCATACTTCAATAAAGATTTGAAGGACATCTCGCTCCCCGAAGCTGCGCTCATCGCGGGACTGATTCAGGCGCCCAGTTATCTCTCCCCTTATCGCCATCCTGAGCGCGCCACCGAACGTCGCAACCTGGTTCTGGACAGCATGGTCGAAACCCATGCGATCACGCGAGAGCAAGCCGACAAAGCAAAAGCCACACCGCTGAAGCTCGCGCCTCCGAATGTGGAGGCCAGCGATGCGCCCTATTTTGTCGACCTGGTTCGCGATGCGGTCATCAGCCGTTTGAATGAACGCGAACTGAACGAGCAGTCCTACCGCATCTACACCACTCTTGATCCCGACTTGCAACGCGCCGCGGCGCAAGCGGTCGACATGGGAATGAAGCTGGTGGACGATCAGGTGACCAAGCGGCGTACCAAGAAAATAAAAGTCGGCAAGAACAAGTTCGAAACCAAGGTTGAGCCGGGCCCTCAGGCGCAGGTCGCTCTCATTGCTCTTGATCCTCACACCGGCGAAGTCCTCGCTTTGGTCGGCGGGCGGAACTACGGATTCAGCCAGTTGGATCACGCGGTGGCGCGGCGTCCCACGGGCTCCATTTTCAAACCGTTCGTTTATGCCGCGGCCATCAATACTGCCGTGGATGGCGCTAATCCAGTTTTTACTCCGGCCTCGATGGTGAAAGACGAACCGGGCAGCTTCGCCTACGGAGATCAAATCTACGAGCCGCGAAATTATAAAGAGGAATACCACGGCGACGTAACGGCGCGTTACGCACTCGCCATGTCGCTGAACAACGCGACCGTAAAGCTGGCTGAGGAAGTGGGGTACGACAAAGTATCGGATTTGGCTAAGGCTGCGGGAATCGTTTCGGTGAAACCTACGCCAGCCATGGCTCTCGGTTCCTACGACGCCACTCCTCTGGACATGGCCGCAGCGTATACCGTTTTTGCGAACGCAGGCGTGCGCATCTCACCGGTGATGGTCAATTCCGTGCGTAATGCCGCCGGGGACGTGGTCATGGACTTCAAGCCGGACAAACGTCAGGTGCTGGATCCGCGGGTTGCCGCCGTTATGACCAATATGATGGAAGGCGTGTTGAACTTCGGAACTGCCTACGAGGTTCGCACCCGCGGTTTTGATGCTCCGGCGGCGGGCAAAACGGGAACTTCTCACGATGGCTGGTTCGCCGGGTACACGAGCAATCTTCTCTGCATTGTGTGGGTGGGATTTGACGATTACAGCGACATTCGGTTGAGCGGAGCCCAGACAGCCGCGCCGATCTGGGCCGAGTTCATGAAGAAGGCGGTTGCACTTCCCGAGTACGCGGACGTCAAGTCCTTCGCCCAGCCGGCGGGAGTCGTCGATGTCCAATTGGACAAGACGACCAACCTGTTGGCAACCCCAGCCTGCCCCGAAACCTATACGGCTGCTTTCATTGCGGGAACGGAGCCGAATCAGACCTGCGACCAGTCCACCGGAGTGAAAGGATTCTTCTCTCGTATGTTCGGATTGGGCGGTGAGAAAGCGCTTCCGCCGCCGGGATCACCCGGCCAAAACGGGGCCCAGACTGGTGGAGCTACGCAGGACGCCAACGCCACGGATCAGGATGGGAAGAAAAAAAAGGGGTTTTTTGGCAAAATTGCGGGTATCTTTAAAGACGACAAACCGTCTAACCCGCCGGCCAACACTCCGGCGCAAACCGGAACCGCGCCCCAGTGAGGGAACATTGTCAGGTTTGATGGTGTCATAAGGAAGTGTAGAGAGTTCGCCCGGATTCATGGAGGTGAGCTATGCGACGTCTGTCTCTGTTCTGCCTGCCAGCCTTGATCGTCTTTGCTGTATCCACCCTACAAGCTCAAAGTTCGAACCCGGAGCTGGTACAGATCAGCCCGCCGACCATCCGGCGTGCTCCGCCCCCTTCGGCCACCGCCACGCTTGAGGAACTGGAAAAACGCGGCGATGAGCTCCGCGTCGAAAAGGACTATCTGGACTCGCTGGACTACTATCGGGCCGTGCTAGCCAAGAATCCGAATAATGCGGAGGTCCACAACAAGGCTGGCATCGCCGAACTCCTGATGCAGCGCTACAAAGAGGCTGGGAAGGAGTTCGAACATGCAATTCACCTCGACCACAGTTACGCCGATGCCGTGAATAACCTGGGTGTAATCGATTATGAGGCGAAGAAATTTGGGAAGGCCATAAAGCAATACGAGAAGGCGCTCAAATTGCGCGCCGATTCTGCCTCGTTCTATAGCAATTTGGGCGCTGCCTATTTCGGTAAAAAGGAGTTCGAAAAAGCCACCGAATCCTACGCCACGGCCATTGAGCTCGATCCATACATCCTGGACCGCACTTCGCATAATGGCATCTCCGCCCAGTTGCCGTCCCCTGAGGACCGGGCGCGCTTTGACTACATCATTGCGAAGCTTTGTGCCAAGCGTGGCGACTCCGATCGTTCATTGCAGTACCTGCGGAGGGCGCTCGAGGAGGGGTACAAGGGGATTGACAATGTATACAAAGATCCCGAGTTCGCCGGTCTTCGCAATGACGCCCGATTCACCGAGTTGATGGCCGCGCGTCCCCCGGCAATACCGGAGTAAGTAGCATCATTGCATGAGTTTAAGCTTTTACATAACTTTACGAATGGACGCGAAACTTTTTCCCCGAGACGGGTTTTTACTCGGTAATGACTCCTGAAAACAACAGGGTGAGTAAGGAGAAACGGTAGCCCATCGGTTGTCGACCCGAGCACGCCCCAAGCAGACAACCGGTGGGTTTTTTATTTAGCTGTTCGCTTTTTTGCGAGCTGCCCGCAATTCCCTTAGCTGAAGATCCCAGTTGCCGACTATCTATCGCTAAATCTCAGCGAAGAAATCGTCGCACAGGTTTCGCGCATGTGGTCTTGGGTGTCCGCGATCACAGAAAATCGAAGCGCATATCCCTTAAGAACTCCGACGACGGTGCAAAAATGATGGGTTACGGTCGAAAATGTCTGTTGCTCATATTCAAGCCTGTAAAATTGTTTGCCTTCCAGGACCAGTTCCTGCGGGCCCAGAAGTACTTTGTGAGGAGGCTCGGTTTGCGCGAGCAACTTGACGAGTTTTTTCGCCGCCCCCTCGCCGTTACGGATACCCAACAGTGAGACATCCTCCGCCAAAACTACGATGCCAGCATCCGCGGGCCCCATTGTCCCGGTCGGCGACGTAGACGCGAAAAACAAAGTGTACAATCGCCCACTCGAGAGCCGAATACCGCTCTGGCTTTGTCTACTCAGCACCGACCACTTCTTCGGAAAGGTGTAAGCAAAACCAAAGAAGTCGTTCTTGTATTCATCGCCATGCACCGAGCCAGAATCAGGCCCAATAAGTATTTCTGATTTTTGCGCTATGGCCGTGCCGCAAAGCAACACAACGAAAACCGCAATCTGAGAGAACTTCATCATCTTGTCCCGAGGGTCGAGTAGAACGGACATTGTACACGCGGTCAGTTCCGCAGCCGCCCGTGTAGGCGAATATTTTGCGAATCTTCGTGCTCCGGATACAATATTTCTAATGTCCTCCGTCCCTTCCTCGCTCGACTGGGCTCACCCTCTCGTCAGGGATTGGTTTGTCCAGCGCTTCGGGACGCCGACTGAGCCACAGGAGCAGGGATGGCGGCACATTCTGGCCGGTCACACGACCCTGATCTCTGCCCCAACGGGTTCCGGCAAAACCCTTGCCGCGTTTCTCGCCTGCATCGATCGATTGGTGCGAAAAGCGCTGGCCGGCGACCTTCAGGACCGCACCGAAGTTCTCTATGTTTCGCCGCTGAAGGCGTTGGGTAACGACATTCAGAAAAACCTCGAAGTGCCCCTCGGTGAGATTCTGCAAATGGCCGGAGAGCGCGGCTTGTTGATGCCGCAAATTCGCACCGCGGTTCGCACCGGCGACACGCTCATGCACGAACGCCGGGCGATGCTGAAGCGTCCTCCACACATTCTGGTAACCACGCCAGAATCGCTGTACCTCCTGCTCACTGCGGAAAAGAGCCGGGCGATCCTGCGGGATGTTGACACCGTGATCGTCGACGAGATTCACGCTGTCGCAGATGACAAACGTGGCGCTCATCTGACGCTCTCGCTAGAGCGACTGGAAGCATTGACGCATTGTCCGCCAGTGCGTATTGGACTTTCTGCGACACAAAAGCCGATTGAAGAAGTCGCGCATTTCCTCACTGGCAGCGGACGGCCTGATCCTGTGATCGTGAACGTCGGCCACAAGCGCAAGCTCGATCTCGCCGTCGAAGTTCCGGCCAGCCAGCTCGGCCCCATCGCCACCAACGAAATGTGGGATGAGATCTACGATCGGCTGGTCGAGCTGATCGAACAGCATCGCTCCACGCTGGTCTTCGTCAATACTCGGCGATTATCGGAGCGAATCTCGCACCATCTGACTGAAAAACTCGGACCCGACAACGTTGCGGCCCATCACGGCAGCCTGTCTCGCAAACTACGTCTGGCCGCAGAAAAAAAACTCAAAGATGGCGAAGTCAAAGTGCTGGTCGCGACCGCCTCGCTGGAGTTGGGAATTGATATCGGCACAGTGGATTTGGTGGTGCAGATCAGCTCTCCGCGAGCTATTGCCGTGGCCCTACAACGTGTAGGCCGATCGGGGCACTGGCGCGGCGCGGTTCCCAAGGGACGCTTTTTCGTAACCACTCGGGACGAGCTTCAGGAATGTGCGGCTTTGGTGCGAGCCATCCGCCAGGGCGATCTCGATCGCATCATGACCCCCGATTCGCCGCTGGATATTCTCGCCCAGCAGATTGTGGCGATATGCGCCGCAGGCGGTGGTCGTGTGTCGCGGGCGCACTTGTCCGCGTCTGGCAGCGTAGAAAATCCCGCTGCGCCTGAAGAGCTGTTAGCATCCTCCGCCACGCGAGTGGGGACGCTCGCTCCACAAGACGATGGCTGGGACGAAGACGAGCTTTTCGCCCTGGTGCGCCGGGCGTATCCGTATCGCAATCTCTCACGCGAAACTTATGAAGCCGTTCTCGAAATGCTCTCCGAAGGCATTGCATCGCGCCGAGGACGCTATGGCGCGTACATCCATCGCGACCGCATCAATCGCAAGCTGCGAGCGCGCCGGGGCGCGCGGCTGGCGGCAATCACCAGTGGCGGCGCCATCCCTGAAACCGCGCTGTTTACGGTAGTCGCCGAGCCCGAAGGAATTGTTGTGGGCACGCTCGACGAAGACTTTGCCGTCGAGAGCAACGCTGGCGACATCATGCTGCTGGGCAATAGTTCGTGGCGAATTCGCCGAGTCGAAGGCAAGTCCGGACGCGTGCTCGTAGAAGATGCCCACGGAGCGCCGCCCAGCGTTCCCTTCTGGCGCGGCGAAGCTCCGGCGCGAACCGAAGAGCTGTCGTTACACGTAGCCGACCTGCGCCAAGAGATCAGCGACCGTCTGCCCCACACTTCGCCGATCGGAGTCTCTTTCAGTCAGCCTGACGTTGCGGAAACCATCGGCTGGCTTAAAGGAGAGTGTGGCTTGGACGACTCCGGTGCCGAGCAAATGATCGAATACATTCTGCAGGGACGCGCCGTGCTCGGAGCCGTTCCCACGCAGCAAACAATCATCGCCGAACGTTTCTTCGATGAAGGCGGCGGGATGCAACTGGTGATCCACGCGCCTTTCGGAGGACGGATCAATAAGGCCTGGGGCTTGTCCTTGCGCAAACGGTTCTGCCGCAGTTTCAACTTCGAACTGCAAGCGGCGGCGACCGACAATGGTCTGAACATCGCGCTGGCCGAGCAGCACAGCTTTCCTCTGGCTGATGTTTTTCATTTTCTGAACGCGGAGACAGTGCAGCCCATCCTCGAGCAAGCCGCGCTGGCTTCTCCGATATTCGGCACGCGCTGGCGATGGGATGCGAATCGGGCTCTTGCTTTGCTGCGATTTCAATCCGGCAAGAAAGTTCCGCCCCAGATTCAGCGCATGCGCTCGGACGATCTGCTGGCCTCGGTGTTCCCCGACGTCGCCGCGTGCCAGGAAAATATCGCTGGAGACATTCAGATTCCCAACCATCCTCTGGTGAACGAAGTCATGAAAGACGTGCTCACTGAGGCGATGGATCTGGACGGCCTGAAGAATCTGCTGCGCGGCATGGCGGACGGCCGCATACGCTGCGTCGCGGTGGATACGCCTGTGCCCTCGCAGTTCTCGCATGAAATCCTGAACGCGAATCCATACGCCTACCTCGACGACGCGCCGCTCGAAGAACGCCGCGCGCGAGCCGTCGAGATGCGCCGGATTCTGCCGGAGTCCGTGCTGGAGGAAGTCGGCAAGCTTGATCCCGCGGCAATTGCGCAAGTCCGCGAAGAGGCGTGGCCGGATGTCCGCGACCCCGACGAACTGCATGACGTGCTGCACACGCTGATCGCCTTTCCCGCAGACCGTGTAGCCACAGCCTACGTCGATGATCGCGGGAATGCGCGATGGAAAGAACTTTTCCAGCAATTGATTGAACATGGCCGGGCAGCCTACGCCGTGAACGTCGACCGAAGCTACTGGGTCGCGGCCGAGCGTGTCCAGATGTTTTCCCTACTCTTCCCCGATGCCAGTTTCGATCGGCCGATTGTCGATATTGAGAGCGCACTTCCCTCGCGCGATGACGCCGTGCTGGCAATGGTTACGGGTTGGATGACGCATTTGGGTCCAATCACGGCGCAACATCTTGGGTCCATGCTTGGCCTTCCTTTATCTGAAATCGACAAAGCTTTACTGCGCATGGAAGCCAGCGGAGCAATCCTGCGTGGGAAGTTTACCGATGAAGCCACGCGAGCGGGCGCGCCCACGACACGCGAGATCGAATGGTGCGAACGTCGTTTGCTGGCTCGTGTTCATCGCCTCACGGTCGCAACGCTGCGCAAACAAATCGAGCCTATAACGCCGGCGCAGTTCATGCGCTGGCTGCTGCGCTGGCAGCATGTCGCGCCAGGAACGCAAGTTCAGGGGGAACGCTCCACGCTGGAAATACTGCGTCAGCTTCAAGGTTTTGAAATCCCCGCCAACGCATGGGAACGGCAGATTCTTGCCAGACGCATTGCGAACTATGACCCGCAATGGCTGGACCAACTTTGCCTGACCGGCGCAGTCGGCTGGGGACGTTTGTCTCCGCATCCCGCGACACTCGAGGATTCGGCCGCCGGCAAGCGGCGAGTGATTCCGACCAGCGTCGCTCCCATTACCTTCTTCGTTCGCGAAGAAGCCGATTGGATGACTCCGCACAATCCCGCCGCCAATCAACCCGAAGCGCGCGGCCTTAGTGACGGGGCGCGGCAGGTGCTGGATTTCCTGCGCCAGCGCGGAGCGTCATTCTTCGCCGACATCGTCCGCGGCACCGACAAGCTCAAGGCCGAAGTAGAAACCGCGCTGTGGGAACTGGTGGCCGCGGGAATCGTCACCGCCGACGGCTTCGATAACCTGCGCTCGCTCATCGATCCCAAACGGCGCGCGGGACAAGGCAGCGGGCGCACGGCGCGTCCGCGGCACAGTTCCGGACGATGGGCGCTGCTATACACCGATCAAACCGTAGAGCGCAATCGCACCGTCGAGGCCACCTGTTGGATGTTGCTCAAGCGTTACGGGATCGTCTTTCGGGATGCACTGGCACGAGAGACCAACCTGCCCAAGTGGCGGGAATTGCAAATGGCGTTTCGACGGCTGGAAGATCGCGGAGAAATTCGGGGCGGCCGTTTCGTCGACGGATTCCTCGGCGAGCAATTTGCACTGCCGGTCGCGGTGGAGTCGTTGCGAGCCACGCGAAAAATGCCTCCAACCGGGGAAACCGTCACACTATCAGCAGCCGATCCCCTGAATCTGGTCGGCATCCTGGTTCCTGGCGAACGCATTCCAGCGATCTCAGGAAGAAGCATCAGTTTTCGCGATGGAATCCCGGTAGAGAACATGGACACTCAATTGTCCACACAACCATCTGCGGCTGCGGGCTGAGGAAAGCTCCCATTTCCAGAGCCCTTGAGCCGTTGCGCCTCCCGAAGAATCCTGCTGGTAATCTCGACCGGGAGCGCCTCAAAGGGACGCAGGTCCCCCGTCTCATCCCGATATGCCTGGAGCGCCTGATCCACGAAGATCGTGTCCATATTCAAGCTAAGCTAAAAAAATCGGGAACCTGATGAGGGGGTCGCCAGGCTCCCGATTCCAGCCTGTACCCGGCAAGACTGCCAAAAGCGCTTCCCCCATCGCTTCGCCAGGTCTGGGCTTGCGGCTATGAAAGCACGTGTCGAACCACTGCCGGAACCTGCAGTCGCGAGCGCGGCGATCCGCCCAAGTAACTGATTTAACTCGACTGGACGATTGACAAATCAGCCTTTCAGCTCCGCTCTCGCACCCACAACCCTATCCAAACGGATAGCTGAACTATCTGTTCGGATAGTGGAACGATCGCAGATAGTTTTGCGATTCCAGCGACAAATGTGTTACAGAGGAGGGCAAGTAGTAGTGAGGTACTCAGGTGAACCCAAGGCTTCTGGCGATTGCTGGGCCGCTGAAGGATTCGACGTTTGCCCTGCCAAACGGCGAGATTCACATCGGGCGCGACCCCTCCAATTTACTGTCCATCAGCGATCCTTCTTTGTCGCGTCGCCACTGCGCGCTCAGCCGGGAAAGCGACGGCTACAAGATACGCGACCTCGATAGCCGTAATGGCACATCGGTAAACGGAGTGGCAGTAAAGGAAGCGCGGTTGCGACACGGAGACCAAATCGCGGTGGGCGATTCGATCTTCCTATTGCTGCTTCATGAGGAAGCAGATCAACCAGCCACTACCCGGGTTGAATACGAAGACAGCTTGACCCAAGCGACAGCCCAGCTTCGTCCACAAGACGTGCTTTACCTGCAACCCGAACGAATTCTAAAAGAGTTCCCAGCGAGTTCTCGGGTAGCCCGCAATCTGAATGCGCTGCTCAAAATCAGCCGAGTTGTTCATTCCATCCGTGATCTCGACGAACTGCAGGAGCAAATCCTCAACCTGATTTTTGAAATAGTGCCGGCCGAACGTGGCGCCATCTTGCTCGATGGCAAGGGGGACCCGAACTTTGCCTCGGCCTTTGCCCGCCACCGTGTCGCAAAATCCGCGTTGCCGGTACCCATCAGCCGCACCATTGCCCGTCAAGTCATGCAAGAAGGACTGGCAATTCTGGGAGCTGACGTCCCCGGTTCAAATGGTCTGGCCGGCGTAGAGAGCCTGGTGTCATGCCAGGTCCGCTCCTTGCTGTGTGTGCCCCTGACCGTGTTTCAGAAAGTCACCGGCTGCATTTATCTGGACACATGTGACCCTTCCAGCCGCTTCGACGAAGATCACCTCCAATTAGTGGCCGCCATTGCGGGGACGTCCGCAGTCGCGTTGGAAAACGCCAGTCGAATGCGATGGCTGGAACAGGAGAACCTCAGGCTTTCCGCGGAGATCAATCTCGAGCACAACCTGATTGGCGATAGCCCTCGGATGAAGGAAGTTTACCAATTCCTGGCACGAGTGGCGCCGACCGATGCCAACGTTCTGTTGCAAGGAGAGAGCGGAACCGGAAAGGAACTGGCGGCACGGGCTGTCCATCGCAACAGTCCACGATCCAGCAAACCGTTCGTCGCGATCAACTGCGCTGCTATTCCCGAGGGCTTGCTGGAGAGCGAACTGTTCGGCCACGAAAGAGGCGCATTCACCGGCGCAGTCGCGCAGAAAAAGGGTCGGCTGGAAATTGCCAATGGCGGAGTTGTCTTTCTGGACGAAATCGGCGAACTCGCGCCGGCTCTGCAAGTGAAGCTTCTCCGTGTGCTTCAGGAACGTGAGTTCGATCGGGTGGGCGGTGTGCGGCCGATCTCGGTGGACATCCGTCTGATCGCAGCCACCAACCAGGACCTGGCACAGGCGGTGAAGGCTGGAACCTTCCGCAAGGATCTGTTCTATCGCCTGAATGTTCTCTCGCTGGTTATGCCGGCCCTCCGCGAACGCCGCGAAGACATACCCATGCTCGCCACTTATTTTGTCGCCAGGTATATCAAGAAACTCAATACCAAAGCCAAGAAACTTTCTCCCGAAGCCATGCAACGCCTGGTGAACTATGACTGGCCCGGCAATGTGCGCGAACTGGAGAACGCCATCGAAAGCGCGCTGGTGTTAAGTCTTTCGGATGTCATTCAACCGGAGGATTTGCCGGAGTCCATCCTGGAAAAAGCAGTTACCTCGCCTTCTGAAGGGGCAAAATATCACAATCAAGTAAGAGAGGCGAAAAAGCAGCTCATCCTCGATGCGTTAGAAGAGACCAAGCTGAATTACACGGAGGCGGCGCAGCTTCTCGGCGTGCACGTAAATTATCTCCACCGTTTGATTCGTAATCTCGATCTCAAAGACACACTTCGCTCATCACCCAGCCTGCGCCCTGCGGCAGAACAGTCTCACCGCAGAGACTCAAGGCAGTTGGAGACTTAGCAAAGTCGCGGGGTTCAAATAAACTCCCTCCCAGCGGACAGCCACATGCAGATGCGGTCCAGTGGCGCGGCCGGTTCCACCGCTCACCCCGATTTTCTGTCCGCCAGTAACGTGCTCGCCTTCCTTGACCTCGATTTTCGAGAGATGCATATAAAGCGTGAGCAGTCCCTGACCATGGTCGAGCACCACACAATTACCCTCGAAGAACAACTGCTGCGCCAGTAAAACCGTTCCGCTATTCAGCGCTGCAACCGGCGTTCCTTCCGAGACGGCATAGTCCAGCCCCTCATGGACGCTTTGTGTTTTGCCATTGAAGGTGCGCGAGGTTCCAAACACATCGGAGATTTCCGCTTTCACCGGAGCGTGGAAGCTGCCCGTCCACTCGCGCTCGGGAGTTACGTGCGAAAACGCCTGTTGTTTAATCGCCTTATCCTGACTTATTTTCTGAAGTTGTTCGGGATTCGGTTCCGTATATTGTTTGGGCACGCTGGCCGCGATGCTGTGATATTTTCCTTTGCCCACTGCGATTGGTTTTTCAAACGAAAGATCTTTCCCGCTGGCACTGACTCCCTTCAACTCCAGCGGATACTTTCCGGGCCGGGTTTCCAGGCTCGCGCCCGCAATCCCGTACCAGACTTTGCCTTGTGGATCGGCAGAAAAGAACACTTCATGCTCCAGCCATTTGCCGGAAAGCGACTTCAAGCGTTCCGGCGGAGTCACGCGAAACACTACCGGCGATCCGTTAATCAGTCCTACGGGCTGCAGCGTAATCGACCAGGAGCCTCCCGCCCCGCTCTTCGCCGGGGAGCCAGGAACCTCAATTGCGCGCAGAGGCAGCAGGCTAAACAGTACGCCGACGAAGACGAGCGCTAAGCCTCTGCAGCCGACCAATGAGAATGATGAGATTGTCGAGGACGAACCCATTCTAGAGTGAGCCTAGCACTGATGCCTACATCAAGCAGGACCAAATCCTTCCGGTAGAACCCTGTTTCGCACCTACGGGACCCAACCAGCGGCAGGATCGTAAGTTATTGGCTCATAAGCAGAACACGATGGTAATCACCTGGAATCGTTTTGGCCAGACATTTAGGTCACCCTGAGCCAGAATCATCTAATGTCCGAGAGTTCGCCCCGTCAGGTTGGCGCACAAGTGTTTATCGCAGCCATGGCGCTTGCCGCGCTGGGGTGCTTCTGTGTGGCGTTGACCCACTGGCAATCGACAGACCCGCTCAAGTTCCTGTGCTATCTGGCAGTTGCACTTCTGGCTTCCTCTCTCAAGATTAAACTGCCCGGCATCAACGGGACCATGTCGGTCAACTTCCTGTTCATTCTCCTGGGGGTTCTGGAGATGAGCTTTGCCGAAACCCTGGTGATGGGTTTCGGGGCAGTGCTGGTTCAGTCTTATTGGAAGTCGTCTAACCTAAAGCCGATCCACGTCATTTTCAATTTTTCGCAGTTGCCGGTTGGAACAGCAGCAGCATACGTCGCGTACCAATTCGTCACAACCCACGGACTGCACCGAAACGATCCGCTCGCGCTGGTTCTGGTAGCGATCACCTACTTCGCCTTCAACACGTTTGCGATGGCAACCATCATCCGGTTGACTGAAGGCAAGCCGGTTTTGAAAGTGTGGTCGGAATGCTATTTCTGGTCGTTCCCTTACTACCTCGTTGGCGCGGCCATCGCTGGTTTAGTGAGCTTCCTGAACCGGCACATCGGATGGCAATCTTCGCTTCTGGTCCTGCCTCCGGTGTATCTGATGTACCGGTCGTACCGGCTGTACCTGAGCAAGCTTGAAGATGAAACCCGTCACGCCGAGCAGGTGTCCAATCTTCACCTGCGAACCATTGAAGCTCTCGCACTCGCGATCGAGGCCAAGGATCACACCACGCACGATCACTTGCAGCGGGTCCGCATCTACGCTATGGAGCTGGCCAAAGATCTTGGCTTGAGTGCAGACGAAACCGAGGCCTTGCAGGCTGCGTCGGTTCTGCATGACATCGGCAAACTCGCGGTTCCGGAACACATCATTTCCAAGCCAGGGAAACTTACGCCCGAAGAGTTCGAGAAGATGAAGATCCACCCGATTATTGGGGCGGAGATTCTGGAACAGGTGGAGTTTCCTTATCCGGTCGTGCCTATCGTCAGCGCGCATCACGAGAAGTGGGATGGTAGCGGCTATCCCAACGGACTAAAAGCCGAGGACATACCGATCGGAGCGCGAATTCTCGCGGCGGTCGATTGCCTCGACGCTCTGGCTTCGGATCGCCAGTACCGCCGGGCTTTGCCGCTCGACGAAGCTATGGCACGCGTGGTCGACGAAGCTGGCAAAAGCTTCGATCCGCGCGTGGTCGAAGTTTTGCAGCGGCGCTACGTCGAACTCGAGAAACTCGCCCGCTCGCAGCCCGTGAAAGCTCCCGCCAAGCTGTCGACCGACGTGAAGGTCGAACGCGGACTAGCGCCGGCCGCGGGTTTCGCGGAAGCTGAAACTCCTGCTTCGCAGCTACCGGACCAACGCCGCGACTATCTTGCCTCCATCGCAGCCGCGCGCCAAGAAGCGCAAATGCTTTTCGAGTTGAGCCACGACCTGGGCAATTCACTCAGCGTAGACGACACGCTATCCATGCTCTCGGTGCGGCTGAAGCGGCTCGTCCCCTACGACTCGATGGCGGTGTATCTCAAGCAGGACAACCTACTGACTCCGGAGTACGTGAGTGGGGATAACTTTCGCTTGTTCTCGTCTTTAAGAATTCCGCTGGGCGAAGGCTTATCCGGATGGGTTGCGCAGAACAGCAAGCCGATTCTCAACGGCAATCCCTCGGTTGAGCCGGGATACCTCAACGATCCCACCAAGTACAGCACGCTCCGATCGGCGCTGGCGGTGCCGCTCGAAGGAGTTGGGGGCGTGGTCGCGGTGCTGGCGCTTTATCGCACGCACCAGGATGCGTTCACTAAAGATCACCTGCGAATTCTGCTGGCAATCAGCTCTAAACTCGGATTTACCATCGAAAATGCGCTCAAATATCGCTTAGCCGAAGATTCCGCGACTACTGATTATCTGACCGGGCTTCCCAACGCGCGGTCACTTTTCCTGCACCTCGATCGTGAGATTGCGCGATGCAAGCGCTCCAAGCTGCCGCTTGCTGTATTCGTCTCCGACCTCGACGGGTTCAAACAAGTGAACGACCGCTTCGGCCACTTTCAGGGCAACAAACTTTTGGAGATGTTTGCTAAAGGTTTGAAAGACTGCTGCCGCGAATATGATTATGCGGCGCGCATGGGCGGCGACGAGTTCGTTCTCATAGCGCCCGGCCTCACGCAGGATGCTGCGGCGGAAATGGCGCAACGGCTGGAGGCCATCATCGCCGAAGTCGGCAAAGCTGTTTGCGGCGAGGGCCTGGTTTCGGTGAGCATCGGCCAGGCTTTCTATCCCGCAGACGGCACGAACGCTGAGCACCTGCTCGCCGAAGCCGACCGCCGCATGTATGCCGTAAAGAGTTCCCACCACGCCACTGCCGGCCCGGACAAAGAAGCGCGGTCGGCGAGCGCAACCAGTTAATCGGTCTTCCGAATCTGGGTCGCTCCATCCCGATTCCTATGCACATATTCTGGTGCACAATTTACCTCAAAAAAACTCTCGTTTTCCGCCCAAAATCTAGAAAACAAACGATCGGAATTCTTTGTTCCTCCTAGATCTATGGTTCCAAAGGTAGTTAGAGGTAAAATCTTGGAAACATTGGAGTTACGTCGTCTATCGAGTCGAAAGAAAACCGTCGTTTCCGCGCAAGAGATTGAAAACAAACAGCCGGACCTCTCGGCGGTCGAAGGCAAAATATTCGAAACATTGGAGTTACGTGGTTTTCGGCGGTCCGCAGTCCGGTTTCGAAATACAGCACAAGCCCACCGTGCACCAAGTTCAGCTGGGCTCACAGTGGCACGGCGCCCTTTATTAAATTGTCAAAGATCCCGACGATTATCTCTGAGATAACTCTTACGCCTGTATGTTATCGGAAGTGATCGACCAAAATCAAGCAGAAAGCGTACGGCGCTGCGGGCTTGTTCCAAATTGGGAATCTCGTTGCCCGCCCTCTCCGCAAAGCACGCGGGGAAGGATGGGCCACCCCCGCAATGGAATTGTGCGCTATGTGCGTTCCTCAGCGAGTGGGGAAGCAACGCCTCGGCGGGCGACCAAAACTAAAGTAGCGTTCTAACTCGGCATCCCGAAGGCTCGTATTTTTCAGCCGGGCTTCGGATTTGCCGCGTAGGGTTTCGAAAACGAGTGAACTCCAAGTTGCGTTCTCTGCATTCCAGCGTAGAATGTCCGCAACCGCCCTGACCGGATTGTCGCAACCTTAACGGGGGCGAACCCAAAAGACGAGGCGAAGACGACCATGACCCCGAAAACCAAACTGATTCTCGGAATACTCACCGCTGCGGCAATGTTTGTCCTCTCTTTTGCCATCCCGCGCGGCGGCACATTGCAGGAGGCACAAGCCGCCCAGTTTCCCGTGACGGTTGGCGTGTGGGCCATCTTCGTGTTGCTGTTCGTGAAACTGAAGTAAGAAAGCTCGGTGCGCCAAGCGCCTGGTAAAGGGTGGTCCACCCGATAAATACAAATCACTTCGTCGAAAATTTGTAGACCGTGGTTGATTCGAAGTGCTGTCCGGGTTTGAGTTCTGCGGTCGGAAAATTTGGATGGTTGGGCGAATCCGGGAAATGCTGGGTTTCGAGACAGAATGCGTAGCGCCGGTTGTAGACCTTGCCATCTTTACCGTGAATTCCGTCTAGAAAGTTCCCGGTGTAGAGCTGGATGCCCGGCTGCGTCGTCAGTACTTCGAGCACGCGGCCGGAATGCGGGTCGTAAGCTTGCGCCGCGAGAAATAATGATCCAGCCTTTTCGTTATTCAGGACCCAGTTGTGGTCGTAACCATTTCCCATTTTTAATTGCTGGTCGTCCTGATCGATACGGGCGCCGATCGCCATCGCTGTCGTGAAGTCGAATGGAGTTCCTTTGACACTTCGCAGTTCGCCGGTGGGAATCGAGACTGCATCGATCGGCGTGAATCGATCGGCTTTGATCATGATCTGCTGCTGGAGGATGTCTCCGTTGCCCTGACCGGCGAGGTTGAAGTAAGCGTGGTTGGTCAGGTTGAGCACGGTGTCTTTGTCGGTGGTTGCACTGTAATCGATTTTGAGTTCGTTCTTATCGGTCAGCGTGTATACGACTTTGACCGGCAGGTTTCCGGGGAAACCTTCTTCTCCGTCTTTGCTCAGGTAGGTAAGTTCGAGCGCCTGGCCAGCGTTGCTGGAAACATCTCTCGCCGTCCACACCCGCTTGTTGAAACCGCCATGCAGATGATTGTCACCGTCATTCTTGGCCAACTTGTAAGTGATGCCGTCAAGGGTGAAGGTGGCGTGGGCGATTCGGTTCGCATAACGTCCGACAGTCGCGCCGATGTAGGCTTTGCCGGTCGCGTAGCCGTCGAGCGTGTCGTAGCCGAGTACGACGTCGTCGCGTTTGCCGTTTCGGTCGGGAACCATCAGTGAGACAACAGTCCCTCCGTAGTTCGTGATCGCGGCTTCCATGCCATTCTTATTGGTGAGGATATAAAGATCCACTTGTTGCCCGTCTTCGGTTTTGCCAAATGATTGCTTTTGCATTTTCGATTTCGCCTCAGCTTGCAGTCCAGATACAAACATCACTGCGATGAAACAAAACAGCATCCCGATAATCGTTTCGCGGCGTCTCAGCATTCATTATCTCCGTAAAAGAAACTTATAGCGGACTGTGCCGGCCCGACTTACTTTGAGCTGGACAGAGGTTCAATCTTGTCGATGACCACGGCATGCGAGCCGCCTCGTTCGAAAACTTTTCCCGTCGCCGTGACCTTCTGGCCTGCGAATGGCAGGAGTTTCGCGTTCTGACCGGACGAGGGCATCGCGTCATCAATCGGCCAATAAATCGTCCCGTCGTCGGACAGAATTACCAGCGGCGAACCCGCTTTCGCGCATGCCACTGCGCATTGTGGGCTTATAGGCTTCTTGAGGTTCTTGGTGAACGTGCAGGCGGAGTCGATCACATAGCCTTTGACTGTGCCTGATTGTCCGTTGTCGGCGGCCGCGAGGGCAACCGCGAGCAATCCAAGTGGGAGCGCCAATCGTATGATAGATTTTCGAAGATGCATAGCGTTTCTCCGTTTTAATATTCTATATAGTTCGGGTGCAAGGAAGAACCAACCAGTAGACCACCGATTATGCTGAGAGCCAAATCTCAGCCGGGACATTCCGACAGTTGCGCGAAGCGTTCGTGCTTCAAAAGCCTGCACCCGGAGTAATCCCCGCGCTCTCAACGCAATCGTAAACCCTGCCCGCCGCGAGTTTTTTGTATTCTTCGGTTCTGCCGTTGGGCCACTGAATTACTACGCGTTCAATCTCATCACGCTTTCCCAGACCGAACGTGACGGGAAGTTCAGATTGTGACAGGTAACTTGATCCACTCTTGACCGTACGGGATTGCGTCGTGCCCTCGTAATAAATTCGCACCGTCGCGTCGATTGCATCGCGGTTGGATTGCTTTCCTACAAGGTGAAAGCGGATGCTACGGTTCCCCGCGAGTTGGTCGTTGCGATAGAGATAAGCCGGTCCGTTGTTGGTGGTCATGAGAATGTCGAGATCGCCGTCACGATCAAAATCACCGTAGGCGAGACCGCGTCCGACCTTGGGCTGACCGAATGCGTCGCCGACTTCTGAAGTCACATCGCGGAAGGTTCTCTTCCCTGTGTTCAGAAAAAGCTGCGGCGGTTGCGCGTACCCGATGTTGCCGCGGATGTTGCGCACGGTGTCGTCGATGTGCCCGTTGGCCGCGAGTAGATCCAACATGCCGTCGAGGTTGGCATCGAGGAACATGCAACCGAATCCCAGTGTACTTTTCGAAGGAAGTCCGACGCCGGCCTGGGTCGCGATATCTTCGTACGTGCCGTTGCCGAGGGCGCGATACAGCCCGATCATTTCGTTGTCAAAATTCGTAATGGCCACGCCGGCTGTACCTGAATTGTCGAAATCGGCGGCATCGACACCCATTCCAGCGCGCGCCTTGCCGTCGACGCTGAAGGCGATTCCCGCTTCAACGGCGACATCTTTAAACGTGCCATTGTGCGCGTTGCGATAAAGTTTGTTGGGCTGGGTGTCGTTGGCTACGAGCAAGTCGGGCCAGCCGTCCTGGTCGTAGTCGAGGATGGCGACGCCGAGCGATTTCGAGCTGCTGTCGAAAATGCCGCTGGTCGCGGTGACATCCTCGAAAGTTCCATCACCGCGATTGTGAAAGAGCCAGCAGGTTTCTCCGCGGTAGGCTTCGGGCGTGCAGTAGGACTTATGTTTTCCATCCAGGCTGCAGAACACGTCGTGCTCCGGCGACCACTTCACGTAATTGCAGACAAAGAGATCGAGCCGGCCGTCGCGATCGAAATCAAACCATAGCGCGGATGTACTCATGGCTTGGCGCTTGCCGAGGCCGCTGGAGTTCGTAACGTCCGTGAATGTGCCCTTGCCGGTATTTTTGAAAAGCCGATTCTGACCAACACACGTGATCAGGATGTCGGGGAAGCCGTCGTTGTTGTAATCGCCCACGGCGACACCCATTCCGTACATCTCTACATCGAGGCCGGCTTTGCGGGTTACATCGGTAAACGTGCCGTCGCGGTTATTGCGGTAGAGCTGGAGCGTGGACGTTTGCCGCTTGTGGCCTGGCCAGTCCATGCCATTAACAAGGAGAATGTCCTGCCAGCCGTCGCGGTCGTAGTCGAGAAAGGCGCAGCCTGAGCCGAGCGTCTCCGGGAGAAGTTTACCTCCGTAGGCGCCGCTGTTGTGCTGGAATTGGATGCCAGCTGAGCGGGTAACGTCGACGAGCTTGAAACCTGGGCTGGATATTTCTGGCGCCGCGCCGGCGAATAATTCGAGCGGCAGCACTGAAGCCGATGCAGCACCTGCGAGCCCGCGCAAGAAAGATCGACGGTTCACCGAATGTTCACCAGGCCGCTCCGAATAGCGTAGACCACGAGCTCGGCAGTTTTGTGGATTCCGAGGGCATCCATGATATTGGCACGATGAACGGCGACCGTGTTCGCGCTGAGGTCCAGATCGATCGCAATTTCCTTGTTCGACTTGCCCGCGACGATCAGTTTCAGCACTTCGAGTTCACGTACCGTGAGTCCGGATTTTCCTTCGCCCTTCAAATTGGTCGCGCGGCTCACTTGCGGGTCGAGCACAATTTCTCCCGCAACGACTCGGCGGATGGCCGTCACCAACTCCATGTCAACCGCGCTCTTCAGAATGTACCCGTGAGCGCCGGCATCGAGCGCCTGATGCACCCAGGTATCTTCGGAGTGCATGCTCAACATCAAGATGTGCGTCTCAGGGAACTTCTCGAGAATGCGCCGGGTGGCGTCTAATCCGCTCATGTTTGGAAGAGCGCAGTCCATCACGATCAATTGCGGGCGTAGTTGCTCTGCAAGTTTGACTGCCTCAACTCCGTCGCTGGCCTCTCCCACAACTGTAATATCGCGAGCATCCTCGAGGATGCGCCTGAAGCCGCGGCGCACCAGGCTGTGATCATCGACTAGCAGCACGGAAATCTTATTGGACATGCGGCTCCGTTTTTTCGATTGGGACTCTCAAACGAACCAAGGTTCCTCCTTCTGCCGGCTTGAGAAATTCGATGATCCCGCCCAACAATTCCGCGCGCTCGCGCATCGCGACCAGTCCAATGCCTGACCTTGCGGTGCCTTCCACAAATCCAGTGCCGTGATCTTCAACCTCAAGCTCCAAACTCTCCGGCATGAAACGAAGCCGAACCCACGCTTGCCGGCTTCCAGAATGGCGCGCGAGGTTGTTCAAAGCCTCCTGCAGGATGCGATAAATATGGACGCCCACGCTGCCGTTCACTGGAAACGGCGTTCCCGATTTCACGTAGGATATTTCAATTCCAGTTTGTCTTTCCACCGTCGGGATGTACCAGTCAATCGTACTCTCAAGTCCTGCTTCATCCAGCATAACGGGATGAAGCGCCTGCGAAAGACTGCGGACCTTGTCGAGCGTAGACTGCGCGATTTCCGAAACTTCTCGCAACTCGGCGCGCAGTGGCGAGTCTTCCGGCACGTGATTTCGGGCGCGGCTCAGCATGGATCCAATCGCGGTCAGGATCTGTCCGAACTCGTCGTGAAGCTCGCGCGATATGTGCAGTAACGTCGACTCTTGCGTTGAAATCAGCTTCTGAGCCAGTTCGCTGCGTTGCTCGGAGAGCGCGGCAAGCTGGGCGAAAAGCCGGCGATTGGATTGGATGAGGTACAAGCTGGTGAGCAGAATCGCGATCAGGATCGCCGTAAAAAATATGTAGACCTGCTTCTGTACACGATCGTAGATTCGCCCGATGCGCAGCGCGACCTGCTCTTCGCTTTCGTTGTTCTGCACCAGCAACCGCGCGACCGCCGTGCTCAGGGCCGCCTGACGCGCTTGTAACGAAACGCGAATCTGCGTGCGCGCGTCGTTTTGCTCGCGGTCACGAGCAAGAGCGAACGTACGATCGACGGCATCCCAGAATTGCGCTATCGAATTGCTCAAGAATTCTCTTTGCTCGGGAGTACGCTCGGCCACTGCGACTTGCTCTTCGAGCTTGAGCGCGTCGTCCAAGTCCGCGCGGATGCGCTCGAACTGCGCCGACCACGCGGTGAGCGGATACGGTTCGTCGTTGTCGAGCATGTCGCGCATGGCGAGCGCGAGTGAATTCAAATCATTCTGGATGCGCAGGAGTTGAAGCGAGTCTTTGCGATTCCGGCCAGCAAGGCCGTTTTGCAGTTCGCGAAGCCCCGAAATTTGCACCGTGATGTACCACGAATACGCCACTACCGCAGCGAGAGTAATGATGAGCCCCAGGAACAAACCCGGGGTTGGAGAGCGGCCAGACGCAAGCGGGCGAAGCACGCTCCGAGGATATAACGCGGGCGGGGCAAGTTCCAACGATGCGGCCTCGGAAGACCAGTGATCGTCGCACTTCTACTACTTTCACATTATTGACCAGCCCTTTGCTGTCTCTATAATCACGTAACTCTCGTGGGCTCAGATCAACTTCAGATGGACGAGGAACACTTGACCGCAAAGCGCAGATCTGTGCGCAGAAGATTGCTCGCAACATTGGGTGTGATCGCACTCTTGTGGGTGTTCGCCTGCGGGTCGCTCTACGCAGTCATGCGGCAATCGCCAGAGACCTTTGCGCGGGTCATGGCGCGAATACCGGGTCCGGTTGCGTTTCTCGTGCTTCCATTTGAAACCTTGTGGATGCGTGCTCGTGCCGGCAAACTGCGTGTGGGAGATCCTGCGCCCGACTTTACTCTGACGAAGCTGGACAAAAGCGCACAGGTGCAGTTGTCGGCGTTTACCGCTCAACGACAACCGGTGGTGTTGATCTTCGGAAGCTACACTTGACCTCCATTTCGGCGGGAGGTTCCTGCCCTCAACAAGCTCTACCAGCAATACGGAAAGCAAGTCGCGTTTCTGGTGGTGTACATTACCGAGGCGCACCCCAGCGACGTCTGGCAGATGCAGAGCAATATTAAGGACAATGTTGTCTTCGCCAGTCCGAGGAGCGAAGAAGAACGTAGTTTCGCCGCGGGTGCCTGCGTCCGCAAGCTCGGGATCGATATTCCTGCCGTACTCGATGAATTCGGCAACTCGACGGAACAGGCGTACACGGCTTGGCCAGACCGCCTTTACTTGATCGATGCGACCGGCCACGTGGCGTACAAAAGCAAACCAGGACCCTTCGGGTTCGATGCCGAAGCGTTGAAGAATGCCGTGAGTCGTGTAGCGCAAGTCCACTAAAGCCTGCAGGGTTTTTAACTACCCAAAGTTCAAATTCCGGAAAGCCTTGCCGCATACCCGATTCCATTAAGAGCTATCCAAGCACGCCTTTCCAAACTGCGATAAACTTCTTGCCGCAGATATTTAGCTCCTTGTCCAACGTGTCAAGCCAAGTCGATTCGCCATTGGTTCGCGAGACCACCCATTCCTTTCAGAGCCAGGAGATTTACCCATGCATATTCTGAGATTCGTCCTCATAGTCGTTCTCTGTTCCGTGGTCGGCTTCGTTGGTGCGAACGCCCAAAGCATGCCCGCCGCTGAGAGCGCTCCCAAACTGGAGCACTTCGATATCAACTTGGTCGATAAATCGCTCGATCCCTGCCAGGACTTCTACGAATACGCCTGCAGCAAGTGGAATGCCGCCAACCCCATTCCCGCTGACCAGGTAGCGTGGGGCACCGGCAGCGGGCTGCGGTATTGGAATGAGAATATTTTGCGTGAAGCTCTACAGAAAGCAGCGGCGCAAAGCAGTAATCGCACGGACTACGAACAGAAGATCGGCGATTACTGGGCTGCCTGCACGGACGAATCAGGAATCGAATCGGCCGGAACACGCGATTTAAAAGCGGGATTGGAACGCATCGATCAGATGAAAAACAAGTCTCAGCTTGCGGGCCAGGTGGCCTACGTTCACATGGCTGTTCCGGGAGCATGGGACGGCGACGATAATCAGACTCGTGCTGCGCTCCTGGGTTTCGGCCAGCAGCAGGATTATGACGATGCATCCAAGGTTGTCGCCTCTATCGATCAAGGCGGACTGGCACTGCCCAACCGCGATTTTTATATAAAGGACGACGCGAAATCCAAGGAAATCCGTAGTCAGTACGAAACTCACATCGGCAAGATGCTTGTGCTTGCAGGAGAAAACGCACAACAAGCTGCAGCCGATGCCAAGACGATTATCGGTATAGAAACCGCCATGGCACAGGCCCAGATGGACAATGTGGCGCGTCGCGACCCGAAGAACCTGAATAACAAAATGAGCTTGGAGCAAGTCCAGGCGTTGACCCCTTCGTTTGATTGGAAGGTCTATCTCAAGGTGGTCAATGCCCCGCCGTCTTCGCCGCACTACATCGTAAGTTCTCCCGAATTCTTTCGCGCCCTTGAACCGTTAATTCAACAGCATTCTGTCGACGATTGGAAGGTGTATTTGCGCTGGCACCTGATCGACGGGTCCGCGCCTTATCTGGGCAAAGCGTTTGTCGATGAAAACTGGGGTTTTTATTCCCACACGTTGCTGGGAGCAAAACAACAGCTGCCTCGGTGGCGCCGATGTGTCCGGGCTGCCGACCGCGATCTCGGAATGGCACTCGGGCAAGCTTACGTGGCGGCGGCTTTTCCGCCGGAGAGCAAACAGCGCACGGTTGCCATGGTACACGACATTGAACACGCTCTCGACCAGGACATCACCAACATTGACTGGATGCAGCCGGCAACGAAGGAGCAGGCGAAAATCAAGCTGCGCGCTATAGAAGACAAGATTGGGTATCCGGATCACTGGCGCGATTATTCGTCGGTGCAAATCACGCGCAACAGCTATCTCAATAACGTTCACGAAGCGACCGCCTTCGAGTTTCACCGCCAGCTTGCCAAGATCGGCAAACCTGTCGACCGCGAAGAGTGGGGCATGACACCCCCGACGATCAATGCCTACTACAGCTCGCAACTGAATACCATCAACTTCCCTGCTGGCATTCTGCAGCCGCCGTATTTCGACAGCGCCATGGAGGATGCGGTGAATTATGGCGCCATCGGTATGGTGATTGGACACGAACTCACCCACGGCTTCGACGATGAAGGCCGCAAGTTCGACGCCCAAGGAAACCTGCGCGATTGGTGGACTCCGGCGGACGCAAAGGCCTATGAAGAACGTGGCGAGTGCATCGCCAACGAATACACCGAGGAAATCCCGGAAGCTGGAGTGAAGCAGAACGGACACTTAACCCAAGGGGAGGACACGGCCGACAACGGCGGCCTGCGACTGGCCTTTATGGCGGTGACTAACAAACTCCAGTTACAAGGCAAGTCGGTCGATGCCAAAGACGCTGATGGCTGGACTCTGCGGCAGAAATTCTTCTTGTCCTATGCCAACCAGTGGTGCCAGCAGTATCGTCCTGAACTCATGCGGACGGTCGTCCTAACCAACCCGCATACCATCCCGAAATACCGGGTGAACAATGTCGTCTCTAACATGCCCGAATTTCAAGAAGCGTTTTCCTGCAAGAAAGGCTCGCCCATGGTGCATGCGAATCAATGCAGGGTGTGGTGATGTTTTCTTGCTCACGAGAAGCAGAAAGTGAACGGAGGGATTTGCTTCCATGTTGAAAAGATTTTTGACTGTATCTTCATCATGTCTATTCGTTGCAATTTTCGCGTTTCCACAGCAGACCGCGCCTAGTCACTTCGACGGCAAAACCTGGTGGGATCACGTCAAAGTTCTTGCCGACGACAACATGGAAGGCCGCGAGACCGGCAGTGCCGGCCTGCGCCGAGCGGAGGCTTACATTGTCGATCAGCTAAAGCAGGCGGGCCTTCAGCCTGCGGGGACCGATGGTTTCTACCAAACAGCGAGATTCGAATCGCGGCAGATTGTCGAAAAGGATTCCAGCCTCGCCCTCGTCCGCGACGGTAAAGTTGAGCCGCTCACCCTCGGCGAAGATGCTTACTTCAGCACGCGAGTCGATCTTGCACCCGAACTAAAAGCGCCGCTGGTTTTCGTGGGATACGGATTGAGCATTCCCGAGAAAAACTACGACGACCTCGCAGGCCTCGATCTGAATGGCAAAGTAGTGGTGATTTTGAATGGTTCACCCGCCGACATTCCAGGAGCCCTGGCGTCGCATTATCAAACTGCCGCGGAACGATGGAAAACTCTTCATAAGGCCGGAGCAGTCGGAGTCGTTGCCATTGCCAATCCCGCGAGCATGGATATTCCATGGTCTCGTATGTCGCTAAGCCGCACCCGTCCCAGCATGGCGTTGGCTGATCCGGAATTCAACGAGACCGAAGGCGAGAAGCTGGTTGTGGTCTTCAATCCGGCGAGCGCGGCAAAGCTTTTCGAGGGATCGGGACACAGTTTTGAAGAAATTCTAAGTGCAGCGAAGGAACGCAAGCAACTGCCGCGCTTCCCGCTGACAGCCTCGATCGAGGCGAAAGCTAAGGTTGCAAAGAAGAGCCTCGAATCGGCCAATGTCATTGCAAAGCTGCCGGGGAGTGATCCGCAACTCAAGAGCGAATACGTCGTTCTGTCTGCGCACATCGACCACTTAGGCATCGGCGAACCCATCAACGGCGATCGTATCTATAACGGCGCAATGGATAATGCGTCTGGGAGTGCTTTGCTGCTCGACGTCGCGGCTTCATTGAAGAAATCGCCGGAAAAGCTCAAGCGCTCGATTCTGTTTCTATTCGTGACCGGAGAAGAAAAAGGGTTGCTCGGCTCAAAATATTTCACGGCACATCCCACGGTCGATCCAAAGTCGATGGTGGCGGACATTAATGTAGACATGTTCCTGCCCATTGTTCCGCTTAAGGTTCTCACTGTGTTCGGGCTGGCGGAGTCCGATCTCGGCGACGCGGCCCGTGAAGTCGCGGAGGCACATGGCATCACTGTACAAGCGGATCCCGAACCGCAACGCAATATCTTCATCCGCAGCGATCAATACAACTTTATCCGACACGGAGTTCCGGCGTTAGCGATGGGAGTTGGCGCCGCGCCCGGCTCTCCCGAACAGAAGATCTTCAAAGAGTGGCTCACCCAGCGCTATCACGCACCGTCCGACGATTTGAATCAGCCTGTAGATCTGTCGGCAGCCGCGCTCTATGAAGAAGTAATTCGCGGCCTGATGATTTCGGTCGCGCAGAACCCGGAGCGGCCGCAGTGGAAGCAGGATAGTTTCTTCCGCAGATACTCCGTGGCCGCAGGCAAATAAGTCGGCTGAGAAACTTTCTTACTGTGGCGTAGCTGGAACGTAGACTCTATCCGCGCTCACCAGTTCCGCATTTGGTATCTCGGTCTGCAGCTTGATTCGCTCCATCCCCGCCTTTTTTTGTGGCTTGGGAATAAACGTCAGCAGGTATTGATTACCCAGCTTGCGGCCTACGTCCTGAAGATAAGGGGTGAATGAAACCGGGGGGGCGGAGCCGATGAGGTAATAACTCTCGCCACCAGTCTCGTCGGCAAGCTGAGAAAGATAATTCTGACCCCAGTAGGTGCGCCAATAACTGTGGCCGTAGTGTCCTTCGCCCGGCGTGTAGATGGTGTAAACGATGACTCCGGCGCGCTGGGCTTGTTCGATAACCGTATCGACATATGCATTGTCCGGGCCGCTGCCCCAGTATCGGTCAATGCCGTCGGTAGCCATGATGACCTCACGACGTTCGGGATTTTCCGGCCAACGTTTGATCAAGTCACCCAGAGAAAAATACGGGCTCGCGTTGGCGCCAGGATTTCCCAGCGGAAGGCGGAGCGCTTTCGCCGCAAGCGCGTGATCAGTGGTGAGATTCTGCAGGACCTGCGCAATGCCATTCTGCATGTACGCAATCCCAACTTTTGTCGACACAGGCTGTGCCAGGATGAACTGGCGGATATCTTCCAGCTGTGAACCCAGGCTTACGTTCGATGAATCGTCAAGCATGATGAACAATTCGAGCCCCGCGTGGTCGCCCTGCAACGGCAGCCAGCCGGTCACCTTGTCGCGGTCGCGACCTTGATACACCATCACGTCGTCGCGAGTGATGGTGGGAATGTTGGAGCCGTGACGCGCTTCAACGGTCGCCACCAGGTTCACGGAGGGCCCTGCGGGCGCCGGGCTTTCCTGAGCGATGGCCACTTGCACGGTAGCAAACAAAGCGACAATTGCGAATAGCATCGCAAGTAGCGGGCAATACTTTTTCATAAACTTCTCCTTTCGAACAGAAGTTCATCTCGGATGCCTATTAAGACCAGCTACTTTATAGGATGCCTGCGCGAGCAAAACGAGTACCTAAATTCTTAGCTCTTTGGAATCATAGACGCTTGCACTTTTACCCTGCCGACGACGATACTGGAATTACACAAACTATGAAGACAAACCTCTCTTTTGCCAACCCAGCAGAAGTCGAAACCGAATGCCTAGCCGTGGTGGTCCTTGATCACGGCTCAAAAGATAAAACCGAAGTCAGGGTCGAGGCTGGCGATGGCGCTGATAGAGACGCCGCGACCGAAGTGATTGCCAGCGGTGAAGTTACTGGGAAGATATTCGAAACGACGTTGCTGCATCGCCCCGCAAAGCTGAAGGCAAAACGCCTGCTGTTGCTGGGTGGCGGCAAGGCCAAGAATTTTACCGCTTCCGAGTTGCGCAAGCTGGCTGGCGTTGCCGTCCGATACCTAAAGCCGAAGGGGATTCGCAGCTTGGTATTTCTGGCGCCCCAAAACATCGAGAGCGACGAAGCGGTGAAGGCTATTGTGGAGGGCGCTTTCGTCGGCAACTTCGACCCCGACACTTATAAGAGCGACCGCAAAGATCAGAGGATCGACTCAGTGACCGTGGTTACGCAAGGAGATCAGGTCAAACTGCAAAAGGCGATGGACGAAGGTCGCGTCATTGGCGAGTCGCAGAATTTCACTCGCGACCTGGTGAACGAGCCCAGCAACCGCATGACGCCAACCATTCTGGCGGAGCGCGCCCGAAAAATGGCGCAAGAAGTTGGCCTTAAAGCCGAAGTCTACGGCGCCGACAAATTGAAAGAATTGAAGATGGGCGCATTCTGGGGCGTCGCTCAAGGTTCGGACGAACCTCCCGCGCTGATCGTTTTGCGTTACGAGCCAGCGGACGCGCCTGCAACTCCGGTGCTCGGCTTGGTTGGGAAGGGCGTTACTTTCGACACGGGTGGTATCTCGATCAAACCCGCGGACGGCATGGAAAAGATGAAGTACGATATGGCCGGCGCTGCCGCAATGATTGGTGCGATGCGGGCAATCGCGCTGCTCAAGCCGAAGACCCGAGTCACCGCGATTATTTGCGCTACCGAGAATATGCCGTCAGGCAAGGCACAGAAGCCGGGGGACATACAGATTGCCATGTCCGGCAAGTCGATCGAGATTATCAATACTGATGCCGAGGGCCGGCTGGTGCTGGCCGACGGCCTGTGCTACGCGCGTCAGCTCGGTTGCACCCATCTAATCGACGCCGCCACACTAACTGGTGCAGTCGTGGTCGCGCTTGGCTATGTAAACGCGGGCGTGTTCGCGAACGACGAAAAGATGTACGAGCGTTTCAATCGTGCCACCGACGAAGCGGGCGAGAAGTTCTGGCGGCTTCCGCTCGACGACGAGTACAAAGACAATATCCGCTCCAACATCGCGGATATCGTCAACTCCGGTGGCCGCTGGGGTGGCGCAGTGAACGCGGCGATGTTTCTGAAGGAATTTGCTGAAGACACTCCGTGGCTACACCTCGACATCGCTGGCACCGCATGGATGGAAGAAAATAAACCCTGGATCGCGAAAGGTCCGTCCGGGATTGCGGTACGCAGCCTGGTGCAGTTCGCCCGGGAATTTAATAACTAGGCCTGCGAGAACCGTGTGGTTCCGAGCGAGATCCTTCTCACATCGCTGCCGGGACTGCGATCCCCATCACCGCCAAGGCGCGAGTCAATTCGCGGCGAACCACCGCGACCGTGGCCAGCAGAAATCTTTTTCGGCTCTCGTCCGGCTCAGCAAGAATGGGGTGCCGGTGATAAAAGGTATTGAAAAGCTGGGCTAACTGAAATACATGCTTGGCCAAATAAGCCGGTTCGGTAGTTGCAATGCATTGATCAATCACGTAAGACGTCTTCGAGGACGCCAGCCACAGCTCCCATATTTCATTCCCGTCCGCGCCGTTCAAGTACTTCTCGAAGTCGTCCGTAGAGACGTAGCTAGCTACGTCTCCGGCGAATGTGTCGGGATCGAAGCCACCCTTGCGAAAGATATTGCTGGCGCGTACGACTGCATACTGCGCGTACGGTCCTGTCTCACCCTCAAAGCTCAGCGCCTCTTTGAAATCGAACGCAATCACGGATGGTTTAGTGAACTTCAACATGAAATATCGCAGCGCGCCAACTGCAATCTGCGTGGCGATGGTCATGCGCTCTTCCTCACTTAACTGCGGGTGTCGCGAATCGACCTCCTTTTTCGCCGAGGCGATGAGCGTGTCAATTAAATCGTCGGCCTTTACTCCGAAACCTTTGCGCCCAGAAACTTCGATATAGGAACGCGCCTTGTCCTCCTCCGACAACTCGTAGCCCAGTTCGGCCGCGCAGCGCGGGGTGAGCGCGACCATCTCATAGGAAAAATGCGTGTAGTGATCGGCCTGCTCGTTATACCCAAGCCCGCGCAGCGCTTCGACGACAGTGTTCTGCGCCTCAGCCTGACGCGCATCAATCACATTGTAGATTTCTGCCACATCACCGAAGTGCGGATGGTTGGGGTCGCCGTTTGTCGTCGAAATCCAGCAGTCATGCCCATTGGGATAGCGATAAAACTTGCGATATCCAAAATCGCGTCCCAGCAATCCAAACTTCCATAAGTGGTAGGCAATGTCTTTGCCGACATAGCCCACGGTGCCATTCGATCGCACGATGACTTTCTGGTCTTCTTCAGCTACTTCTGTGTTCTCGGCTTCTTTTGGGATCACTTTTCCCCGCCGCATCACCCAGCAACCCTTATTCTTGCCTTCGGTCTCGAAGGAAAGCACGCCGGCGTCCTTGAGCTTGGCGAAAGCTGCGTCCCAGAAGTGCAGGTGGAGGATTTCGCTTTCGCGAGGAAGAAAATCGTATTCGATATCCAGCCGGTCCATGGTTTCGAGATGGCGGCGTAGCACAGCGAGCGAGATCAAGTCGGCGATTGCCGCGGTCTCGTTTCCACCTTCCTCGAGCGCGTGCAACACTTGCACGCGGGCATCTCGATTCTGCTTATCTTGCTCGTACCAGCGTGAGACCTGTGCGTACAAATCCCAGCAGAAGTAATCGAAACGCGGCAGGCGGGTGAGCGCTTCGATTTCGGCGCGCGATTTTTTTTCTAAATGTAAGAACCCGACGATCACGTCCGCAACTTGCACGCCGGTATTGTCGATGTAATTCTGGATATCGACTTCCCTGCCGGCAAAACGCAGCAGGCGGACGAATGTATCGCCGAGAATGGCATTGCGCAGGTGTCCAATGTGCGCGGCCTTGTTTGGATTGATGCTGGAGTGCTCGACCAGAACTTTGCCGCGCGGAACCTCGGCCTTCGGTCTTTCATCGGCAGAGAGCGCGGAAGCAAGTTGTTCGCGCTTGACTCGTGCGTTGATGTAGCCAGCACCAGCGAGTTCGAGCCTCTCAAAGTCATCAATCGGCCCGATGCCGGCAACAATCTCTTCCGCAATCTTTCGGGGCGGCTTGCGCAGCTTCTTGGCCAACTCAAAAGCAAGTGGCAATGCATATTCGCCAAGCTCGACCCGAGGCGGCTGCTCGATGACGATCTTGGGCAAATCGAGACCGTAACTGCGGTGCAGGAACTTTCGAATTTGCTGAGCTAGCCGGCGTTCCAGATGACGATACAAGAATCCCTCGAAGCGGTTGACGAAAACAGTGATTGTAGCAGAGGGCATGCGCAACAGCGGTTTGACGCCATGTGCATGCTTCCCTATGATGAAAATCAAGCTCTATGCGTATAGCCTACCTTGATTGTTTTTCCGGCATCAGCGGCGACATGTTTCTGGGCGCGCTGGTCGATGCCGGTGTACCGAAGCAACTCTTCGAGCAAACGGTCGCGGCGCTGAATATCGATGCCCGGCTGGAGATTTCTCGGGTTAAGCGTAACGGCATCAGTGCAATTAAGGCAGATGTTTATTCGCATGGCGAGAAGGACCAGCCACGCGAGGCTTATCTGGAGCAGCACGAAGAACATTCTGGACCAGCCCACGAACACGAGGAACGGGCTCATCCACAAATTCACGAGCTCGAACACGCGAGTGCTCACGAATCTGAACCGATCGCCTTGTTAGAGCACAATTATGCGTTGCAAGGGCAAAGACCTTCGCCGACCAGAACCGCATCAGCGCTGGTCGAGGCGCATCGCGATGCGAAGCCAGCATCGCGCGAACACGAGCATGCTCACAACCATTCCCATGAACATGGACGTGGGCTGAATGAAATCCGCGGCATTATCCGCAAGGCGGCAATTAGCGACGGGGCGAAAACCTTAGCTCTCGCTATCTTCGAAGCGCTCGGCGTAGCAGAGGCCAAGATTCACGACACCACCATCGAGAAAGTCCATTTTCACGAAGTAGGAGCGGTGGACGCGATGGTGGATATTGTCTGCGCCGCAGTTGGGGTTGACTCACTCGGGGTCGACGAAATCGTCTGTTCGCCGCTGAACGTTGGCGGAGGCACCGTGAAGTGCGCCCACGGAACTTTGCCCGTGCCGGCGCCGGCGACGCTCGAGTTGTTGAAAGATGCGCCGGTGTATTCGTCTGGAATCCAATTCGAACTAGTCACACCAACTGGCGCGGCCATCGTCAAAACGCTGGCAAAACGATTCGCGCCATTTCCGGCAATGAAAATAGAAAAGACCGGCTACGGTGCAGGCACTCGTGACTTTGCCGGACACGCGAATGTTTTGCGGCTTGCCATCGGCGAAAGTCAGCCGGAATTTACGGCGGGGATCCCTTGCGATACGATCACCGTGCTCGAGGCCAATATCGACGACCTGAATCCGCAAGTCTTCGGCTATGTGATGGACCGTTTGCTCGAGGAGGGCGCGCTGGATGCTTTTGGCATGCCCGTGCAGATGAAGAAGAATCGCCCGGGCATGCTGCTAACGGTTCTTTGCCGCAACGAGGATGCACCGAAAATGATGGATCTGATTTTCACGGAAACGTCGACGCTAGGCGTGCGGCAGCGGGAGGAAAAGCGTCAAACACTCGCGCGAGAATGGGTGACGATAGCGACCCGATGGGGCGATATACGGATGAAGGTTGCCAGCATGAATGGCACAGTCACGAATTATGCTCCTGAATATGAGGATTGCCGGCGCATTGCGGCTGAATGCCATGTGCCTTTGAAAAGCGTCATGCAGGAAGTTCTGCAGGTTTATATGAACCGCCAACGCTGAAAAAATCATCAACAAAAGCGCACCAATCTTCGCGAAGGAAAGCATCAGAATTCCTTACCGTTGCTGAAATGAGCAAATGAATAAAAAGTTCTACATTACGACTCCGATTTACTACGTCAACGCGCGGCCGCACATCGGTCATGCTTACACCACGATTGCCTGCGACACGATTGCGCGGCGGCAGCGCATGCTGGGCGCAGACACCTACTTTCTCACCGGTACCGACGAGCATGGGCAGAAGATCGAACGCGCTGCGGAAGCCGCGGGCAAAACCCCGCAAGAATATACCGATGAAGTTTCGGCGCAGTTCCGCGCATTGTGGAAACGCATGGGCATCACCAACGACGACTTTATCCGTACGACCGAAGAACGTCACACAAAGCGAGTGCAGGAACTCTTCCGGCGCATTCGTGACAATGGCTACATTTACAAAGGCACGTACAGCGGCCAGTATTGCGTCTTCGACGAACTTTACGTGGATGCGGTTGAGCCTGGGACTCCTTGTCCGGAGTGCGGACGTCCGACGGAAACGGTGAAGGAAGAGAATTACTTTTTCAAACTTTCCGCGTTTCAGGACAAACTGCTGCAACTCTACACCGAGCAACCCGATTTCATCCGGCCCGAGACCAGGCGGAATGAAGTAATGTCATTCGTGCGCAGCGGACTGCGCGATCAGTCGATCAGCCGTTCGACATTCTCCTGGGGCATTCCCGTACCCGACGATCCTAAGCATGTGATTTACGTGTGGTTCGACGCGCTGGCAAACTACATTACCGCCATCGGCTACGGATCGTCGCACGAAGGCGCTCGGGAAGCGTTTAAGAAATACTGGCCGGCTGATGTACAGATGATTGGCAAGGAGATCGTTCGCTTCCACTGTGTGTATTGGCCCGCGTTTCTTATGGCAGCTGGGCTTCCGCTGCCCAAAGGTATTGTGGCGCACGGTTGGCTGCTGTTCGAGGAAAGCAAAATGTCGAAGTCGCGCGGAAACATCGTGCGCACGGAGACAATTCTCGATGTGCTTGGCGCGGATGCGCTGCGCTATTTCCTGCTGCGCGAGGTCGTGTTCGGCCAGGATGGATCTTTTTCTTTTGACGCGCTGGTCCAGCGCTATAACGCCGACCTGGCCAACGGACTCGGCAACCTCGCCAGCCGCACCCTGACCATGATCACGCGATATTTTCGCGGCGAAGTTCCGTATCCATCGGCTACGGTCTCGCAAAGAGCGGGAGACAGCGCTATAGCGGAAAGCGCGCGGAGAGTGATCGCCGAGTACAGCACGTTGGTAGATCAATATCAGTTTTCTCGCGCTCTGGAAGTCGCATGGAGTCTAGTCGCCGCGGTCGACAAATATATTGTTGAAAATGAGCCTTGGGCGTTGGGCGAGAAGCAGGATGAAGAAAGCCGATCGCGCTTGGCGACGATCTTATATACCAGCGCCGAAGCCTTGCGCATCGTGACCGCGCTGTCTCATCCGGTAATTCCCGACGCGACTTCGAGAATCTGGGCGCAGTTGGGACTGGGTGATATTCGCCAGTTCCCCCTCTCAGATTTAAAGTGGGGACAACTCCAACTGGGCACGAAGTTAGGCAATGTCGAAGCCGTATTCCCGCGCGCCGACAAGAGCGCGATCGAAAGGATGCAGAAAATGGAAGAGCAGCAACGAAGTGGGGCGACCGTAACCGAAGCGCATCCCGAGGCATCCACCGCGGCCGCGATTTCCGCTGTCGCTCCGCCAACCGCGCCCTCTGCAAACGCCGCAACTGTTCCCGTGAGCAAGATCAGCATCGAAGATTTCGCCAAGGTGGAACTGCGAGTGGGGCAAGTCAAAGTCGCCGAGAAAGTAAAAGGCGCGGATAAGTTACTAAGATTGGAAGTTGATTTGGGCACCGAGGTTCGCCAAGTGGTGGCCGGAATCGCCGAGTCATACGCGCCGGAGTTATTGATCGGGAGAAAAGTTGTCATCGTTGCGAACCTTGCTCCCAGAAAACTCCGGGGACTGGAATCGAACGGAATGATTGTGGCCGCGTCGCCGGAGGGCGGAAAGGCCGTCTTGGCAAGCTTCCTGGAAGATGTACCGGTCGGGACGAGATTGAAATAAAGCGAGCGTCTTTACCTGCATATCCGCAAGTCGTCCATTACGACACGACCAATGACCAACGACCAACGACCCATCTTCGTCGATTCCCACGCGCATCTTGAGACGGAGCAGTTCGAGGCTGACCGAGAACAAGTGATCGCGCGCGCCCGTGAAGCTGGGATCGAGACGATTCTCGCTATCGGCAGCGGAACCGGCCCAGGTTCTCTCGACTGTGCCATTCGACTCGCCGAACAGCACGATTTTATTTATGCGACGATCGGTATTCATCCTCACGAAGCCAAGCTGGCTCGGGATGCCGATTTCGAAGAAATGGCGCAACTGGCAACGCGACCCAAAGTCATCGCCTGGGGAGAGATCGGGCTGGATTATTTCTACGACCATTCACCACGCGACATTCAACAACAAGTATTCCTGAGGCAACTGGAGATGGCGCAAGCGGCCAGGCTCCCCATCGTGATCCACTGCCGCCCGTCTGACGGTACCGACGATGCGTGGGAGGATTGCCTGACGCTGTTGCGCGAACGCTGGGCGGGAAACGGCCTCGGCGGGATTTTGCACTGTTTCACCGGAACCATGGCCCACGCCACGCGAGCGCTCGACATGGGATTCATGATCTCTTTCGCCGGCAACGTTACGTTCCCCAAGGCGCAGCCGATTCGTGACGCTGCAAAACAGGTACCGCTCGACCGCATGCTGATTGAGACCGACTCGCCATTTCTCGCGCCCGTACCCCATCGAGGCAAGCGCAACGAGCCGTCGTTCGTAAAAGAAACGGCGCGGCAGATTGGCGAAATCCGCGGCCAATCGATGGAGGACATTGGCTTTCAAACAGCCAACAACTTTTACCGTTTCTTTTCACTTCACGAAAAGCTCAACTCCATTTAGCTTGTTAAGAGCATCTTTTGCTGGGGCTGCGTAATCTGTTACTTAGAAGCGAAATATCATGCCAGAGAACACTTTTGACATTGTGAGCAAGCTCGACCTGCAGGAAGTTTCGAACGCCATGCAGCAGGCGCTAAAAGAAATTCACACTCGTTTCGATCTGAAAGACTCGAAGTCGAACATCGAACTCGAAGGCAAGGACGCCATCAATCTGCACTCCGCTGACGAATACAAATTGAAAGCGGTCACAGAAATCTTTCAGCAGAAACTGGTGAAGCGCGGCGTCTCTCTGAAGGGCCTGACCTACGGAGCGGTCGAGCCCGCCGCCGGGGGCACGGTAAAACAGAAGATCACCATGCAGCAAGGCATCCCTATCGAGAAGGCGCGCCAGATCGTGAAGGTCATTAAGGATTCCAAGAAAAAAGTAAACGCCTCGATTCAGGGAGACCTGGTGCGAGTGAGCGGCAAAGATCGCGACGCCTTACAGGAAATCATTGCACTGCTGCGCGGCCAGGATTTTGGCATTGATACCCAGTTTACGAATTACCGAACCAACTAGGAAAGTTTTGGCACGTCTGCGCATGGGGCTTTTGAATTGGGGACGAACCGATTGAGTACGCCTGCCATCATCGACGGAAAAGAAATTTTTGAATTGCTGCGCGGCGACCTCTCTGCTATAGAGCGCGAGTTCGGGCGGGATACGGTTTCGGGCGTGGAGGCGATCACCGAGATTGGCGAATACCTTCGCAGCGGCGGAGGCAAGCGCATTCGTCCCATGCTCTTGTTGCTATCCGCCAAACTCTTCAATTACCCCGGACGCGGCGCCATCAAACTCGGCGCGGTCGTCGAAATCATTCACACCGCCACGCTGGTCCATGACGACATCATCGATGAGGCTCAGACCCGTCGTGGCCGTCCCGCTGCCAATACGCAATGGGGAAACTCGAAGTGCGTGCTGGCCGGCGATTGGCTCTACATGCAGGCGTTCAAGATCGCTGTGCAAGAGCGAAATTTCCGCATCCTCGACACCCTGATCGACCTTACCCAGCAGATGGTCGAAGGCGAATTGCTGCAGATGGAGAAACTGGGCAAGCTGATTTCTTCGGACGAACACTTCGATCTGATTTTCCGCAAAACCGCTTGTCTCTTCTCTGTGTGCATGCGCATGGGAGCGATCCTCGGCGGAGCGACTCCAGAGCAGGAAGAGAACCTCGCGCAGTACGGCCGCGATCTTGGTATGGCTTTTCAGCTTGTGGACGATGTCCTTGACCTGACTGCTTCCGAGGACGTGCTGGGCAAGCCCGTAGCCAGCGATCTGCGTGAGGGAAAAGTCACGATGGCCGTGATTCATGCGCTCGAGCGCTGCACGTCGCACGAGCGCGAGCGCATCCGCAAGGTCGTGCGGGAGCGAGCATTCGATGGCGTGACCCATGGAGAAATCCTAGCGATCCTGAACCGCTATGGCTCGGTCGAAGCGGCCAACGCTCGCGCCATGCAGTACGCGGGGATGGCGCGAAATGCAATCTGCAGCTTCCCCGACAGCGAGATCAAACGCGCCTTGTTGTGGGCCCCCGAATTCGTAGTTGCAAGAGAAAAATAGGAACAACTCAAGCACTACGCCCAGCGCCCGGAAAACTCTCGCTTTCAACGGCTACCCCGAACCGATGTGTGCTGGTTCTGGCGACCTCAGTTTTGGCTTTTCCGGCCATATGGATTATTGTTCCTTCTATGGCATTGAATCTTCTTGATCAGGCCGTCGATCTAATAGTCTCAATCTAACGGGCAGAAGATGAACCACGTTTTTTCACTAATCGCGCACCATGGCTATCTTTTGCTCTTCCTGGTGGTGCTAGGCGAGGCCATCGGATTGCCCGTTCCAGCAGCCGTGGCGTTGGTGGCTGCAGGCGCGGCCGCGGCCGCCGGCACTCTAAACATATATAGAGCGCTCTTTGTCGCCCTGAGCGCGGCGCTCATTGGGGACACACTGCTCTTCATCCTCGGCCGCTACATGGGCTGGAGCCTGCTGGGTCTTCTCTGTCGTTTGTCAGTTAATCCTGAATCGTGCATCCTGCGTTCCGCTGAGTCTTTCTACAAACGCGGGAAGACTACGCTTCTGGTCGCCAAGTTTATTCCCGGCGTCAACACCATGGCTCCTCCGCTGGCCGGGAGCATGAGAATGCGTCCGCTGCAATTCCTCCGCTTCGACTCCGCCGGCGCGTCACTGTACATCCTGGCCTATAGCGGGATGGGGTTTTTGTTCCGCGACTTCGTAGCGGCGATCACACGAGGATTTCAAGCCGCCAGCCGCGCATTTGGAGAAGTGTTTTTCTTAGCCGCTATTGCCTATATCGCTTATCGCGTCTGGCTGTACCACAAAAACAAGGTGTACCGCGTGGTGCCGCGTGTGCAAGTCGAAGAACTGGCAAGCAAGCTAGCCTCCGAAGAAAAGGACAAGGTTCTGATCCTCGACGTCCGCAGCCACGGCTACTACGACGCGAACGCGGAGCGCATCAGAGGATCCATCCGGCTTGAACCCAACAATCTTTCCGAGGAACTCAAAATTTTACCCAAGGACAAAGACATTTATGTCTACTGTACTTGAGCACGCGAAGCGACCAGCGCCCGGGTGGCGCTGCAACTGCGAGAACAAGGATTCAACGCGTTCGTCCTCGTGGGCGGCGTAGCGGCATGGAAGAAGGCGGGCCAGGCACTGGAGCCCGTCCCCAAAAGCGACCTCATAAAACTGCCCACGTTCGCGTAGTCACGGACCACCGTGGCCCGAAGCCTTCTATACTGACTTCAATGGCTTCGCATAACGAAATCGAAATCAAGTTTCGCGTTGCTGATCTGTCGGCTCTCAATCGGTGGCTGCGAAAAGCTGGCTTCCGTTTACTCACCCGTCGCACCCACGAAATGAACACGCTTTACGACTTGCCTGGTCAACCGCTCCGGAAACGCGGCGAGTTGCTCCGCTTGCGTAAGTACGGAGCCGAGTGGCTGCTGACCCACAAAGCTAAAGGCAAAGCGGGACGGCACAAGACGCGCGTAGAGACTGAAACCAAAGTCGCCGATGGCGCCATGATGGAAGCGATCTTGCGCGCCCTCGGATTCGCCCCAACCTTTCGCTATGAGAAGTTCCGGGCGGAGTGGAGCGACGGCAAGGGACAGGTGGTCGTGGATGAAACTCCAATAGGGAACTTTGGCGAAATCGAGGGTCCTTCGCGTTGGATTGATCGAACTGCGCAGACGCTGCAAATCGCGCGAAGCGACTACCTCACCAAAACCTATACAGAGCTGTTCTTCGAATGGAAAAAGCAGAGTGGAAGTCCCGCGGATGAGATGACATTGAGCGCTATCCCAAGCAAACCACGCCGCTAAGGCCACGGTCGATGTGACCGGAAGTTCTGTCGTCGCCCGCTTCTCCTGCTGTTTATGCACCAAACTAACTAACAAGATCGCTAACGGTGTGCGTGTTACTCTTTTTCTGCTCTGGTTTTCCTCGTCCAGCGCGTGCCATTGCAAAAAGACAATTTCCGGCGCCTCCTTCGAACGGTCGAAGCTCTCTCCGATCTCGGTCCTGAAATGACCGCCGAGCGCGAGTTTCCACAGACCGCGTCCGCCATGTTATCGGCGTCCCTCGAGGCCAGCGGTGCCCGCGAAGGCGCGCTTTTCACCTACAGCGACCGTCCCTCCCTCCTTACCTCCATTGCAGCCGAGGGGTTCGCGCTTATGCCCGAACCCGCCGTGATCCCTCTGCTGCCCAAACATGTTCATGCTCTCACTTCGTCGCGCGAACCGTTGATTCTGGATCCAGGTTCCTACGATCTTTACCTGAGTGCCAACGGGAATGTTGCTCCGGAGCTCTTCAAATGCATCGTCCCCCTGAAGGTGGGTAGTAAACTGGTGGGCCTCATCGCGTTGGGCCGCCGTGAAGGCGATAGTCTTTACGATCCTGGCGAACTCGAAGCGCTCGATTTGCTTTGCCATTACGTGGCTCTGGCTGTGCACAATCATTCGCTAACCCAGACTTTGGCTCAACGCGTTTCGGAGAATCTGCGCCTCATGGCGTCTCTCCATGGTTTCTACGACAACGCTCTCGAAGCCTTTGCCACCGCGATTGACGTCAAACACGTCAACATTCACGGACATTCACTGCGGGTCGGGCGCTACGCCTCCGCCATCGGCGAAGCCATGGGCATGGATCCGCCCGAAGTTGCAGCACTTCGTTCGGCCGGATATTTGCACGATATCGGCAAGGTTGCGGTCGATAAGCGTCTCTTCGGCAAACCCACTTCTCTGGATGCGGAGGAGTTTCGCGAAATGGCGGACCACACAATTGTGGGACATCAAATTGTGAGTGGTGTCCAGTTTCCCTGGCCGCGCATCCCGGAGATCGTGCGCTGGCATCACGAACGCAGCGACGGTTCCGGCTATCCCGACGGATTGCTTCTCGAAGATGTCGTCATGCCGGTACGGATCGTCGGCCTGGCCGACACTTTCGATGCCATGACCAGCGAGCGTCCTTATCGCGAACGCCTTTCGCTTGGCAGTACTCTGAATGAAATCGTGCGTCTGACCCCGCAAAAATTTGACCCCAACGCAGTCCACGCTTTGCTGCTGCAAGTCCGCCGCGATACCGTCGGCAGCAACCGCACGCCCTTCCTGCAAGATCGCATGGGCGGTGACATTGCCGCGGCCGACATTGACCAGCTCGCCGCCGGCCTGCAACACAAAATGAATCACGGCCGGTTATACCTGACCTAGCCGATGCGGTTCCCGGTGTTTCTTAGTGAATCAACTGCACCTCTCCGCTGGTTCTCCGTCTTTCTTCCGCTCGCACCCGGGTATTTTCCTGTTCTCTGCAAGTTTTCGGGCGTTCCTGCGGACCAAACCTCGGAATCTGGAACGCGTCCAGAGACCTAAAGCTTTCTGCGAGAGCCGCCGATACTTGATCTGTGCTGATTAGCCATTATTCTCTCCCCTCCGTGACCACACCTTTGCTAACCACCTGATATCCGAACCAGCCACGAAAGGAAGAGTAACCTTGCCAACCACGATCGAATACAGATATGAAGCGCTCGCCCTGCAATCCGACGCGCTGCAAGTGATTTTCGAAAGCCTACCCTGGGGCGTGATCGTCGCCGATGAGGATGGCAGACTTTTATTCACCAATCCCGCCGCCGAGAAGCTCTTGGGGATTGGTATTGTGGACGCTTCACCTTACGCATACACATCTCTCGAAGGCTGGTACCTTCCCGACCAGATCTCGCTCGTACCGCACGATCAGCTGCCCTTGGTTCGAGCTATCCGCGGAGAGAAGATTAGCGATGAGCTCATTTTCGTGCGTAGCTCGGAACAGCGACCCGGAGTTTGGATCCGGGTAAACGCGTGGCCCCTGAAAGATACCGCTGGCGCAGTCTCTGGCGGGGTCATGATATTCCACGATTTCACCCAAGGTCGCCAGGCTTTGCAGAGTTTCACCCTGCTTGCCCGCGTAATTGAGCAGACTGCCGACAGTGTCGTGTTGACCGATACCGAGGGCGTCATCCAGTACGTGAATCCGGCCTTCGAAGCGACCACCGGCTACAGCCGGGAAGAAGCCATGGGACAGACTCCGAGAATCTTGAGATCGGGCCTGCACGACGCGGAATTCTATCGGCAAATGTGGGATCAGTTCACTCATGGAGCCGCCTTCAAGGGCATGGTCATCAACCGCAAGAAAACCGGCGAACTTTACTGGGCCCAACAGACCATCACGTCCATGCGGGATGAATCGGGGCGTCTGACCCATTTTGTCTCCGTGTCGCAAGACATCACCGAGGTAAGGAAAAAACAAGAACAGGAGTTTCAGCTGCAACTTGCGCGCGACGTTCAGCAGCGCTTCTACGCCGCAGCGCCGTCAGTGTCGGGCTTCGACATTGGTGGATCCGCACATCCTGCCGACGAAACTGGAGGCGACTATTTCGATTTCATCTCCATGGCCGATGGCTCTCTCTTGATCGCCGTGGCCGATGCCAAGGGGCATGGCTTCAGCTCCGCCCTGGTCATGGCGCTCACCCGGGCCTACGTGCGTTGCTTCGCCGCCATGCAGTTGGAGCTTGACGATATTCTGGCGCGGGTGAACCAGATGCTGCTGAAAGACCTGGAACACGGCCATTTCGTAACCCTTTTTCTGGCTCGTCTGAACCTGAATCCTCGCAGCTTGTCATATGCCAGCGCCGACCACGTCCCCGGCTTCGTGTTCCTCGAATCGGGTAAGGTAAAGTGCACTCTGGATAGCACCGGCCCACCGCTTGGTCTTTTCTCCGGAAGTAAGTTTGCATTGCGCGATACAATTCGCCTCGCCGCCGGAGAAATCGCGCTGTTTCTCACTGATGGCGTCCCAGAATCGACCACGCCCGACGGACACCAATTCGGCACCCAACGTGTCCTCGACTATGTTCATGCCCACAATCACGATCCGGCTGCGAATATTGCCGACGGTATCTACCACGCCACCCGAGCCTTCGTGCAAGGCGATCCGCAAGACGACGACATCACGTCGGTCATCATCAAAGCCAATTGCAGTGAGGAGGAGGGGCGTCCTCGTTCGTCTATTCCGAAAAGTATTACAAAGGTAATCGTCTAGCCAGCAACTTTTTCCCTGCTCTGGGTTCATAATTCTAACGACCTCCCCGTGCCCATATGAACCTGGGACGCCTCAAAATCGGCCTAATCCTTCTGCTCTCGTTATCAGGATTCGCCATCTCCGTTCAACTGGCGCTGGGTAAGAAAAAAGACAAACATCCCACAGCCAATCCGCAAATGGACGAGCAGAAACAGGCGGTGCACGCGCTCAACCGTCTGACCTTCGGCCCTCGCCCCGGCGACGTCGATCACGTGCTGGCAATCGGCGTGGACAAGTGGATCGATCAGCAACTTCATCCCGAAAAAATTAATGACGATGCGCTCGATGCCCGCCTCTCTCCATTTCGCACCCTGCGCATGGACACGCGAGAGATTGTTCAGAACTTTCCGTCCGAGCAAATGATCAAAGCTGTCGCCGACGGAAAGCAGTCGCTTCCCTCTGATCCCCTGAAGCGCGCCGTTTATCAGGCCCAACTGGAGCGCTACCAGGACAAAGAAGACCGCAAGCAGCAGACTGCCGTCGCTGGTGCCGACAAAGTCGCGGACGACGAACGCACCCGCCGCCAGCAAGAACGCGCTGCAGCTGATGAAAAAATCGAAGAACTCCTCGACCTGCCAACAGACCAGCGTATGAAAGCGGTGCTGGAAATGTCACCGGAAGATCGACGCGCCCTGACTGGCGCCCTTCAAGGCGACAAGCGCGACGAGTTTATGGAAGGGATGAATCCGCGACAGCGCGAAACCGTCGAGGCACTCGACCACCCTCAACAGGTGGTCAACAACGAACTCGTCGAAGGCAAGTTGCTGCGCGCCATTTGCAGCAATCGTCAGTTGCAGGAAGTGATGACCGACTTCTGGTTTAATCACTTCAATGTTTTCATCGGCAAAGGCGCCGATCGCTACCTGCTCACCAGCTACGAGCGCGACGTCATTCGTCCCCGCGCCCTGGGCAAATTTGAAGACTTGCTGGTTGCCACCGCGCAGAGTCCCGCCATGCTGTTCTATCTCGACAATTGGCTGAGCGTTGGACCAAACTCCGATGTCGCCAACGGCATCCCCAAGCAGGCCAACAATCAATCGAGGCGGCGAATCAGAAACAAAGCTCAAACCAGCCAATCCAAGGGCAAGCGTAACGGACTCAATGAAAACTATGGCCGCGAACTGATGGAACTTCACACTCTCGGTGTGAATGGAGGCTACACGCAGCAAGATGTGACCGAAGTAGCGCGCGTCTTCACCGGATGGACACTGAAGCAGCCCAAGCAAGGTGGTGGCTTCACTTTCGAGGAGCGCACGCATGAACCCGGAGACAAGATTGTGCTCGGGCATCGCATCAAACCAAAAGGTGAGAAGGAAGGCTTCGAGGTTCTGCATATCCTGGCACGAAATCCTGCGACCGCGAAATTCATCTGCACCAAACTCGCCATGCGCTTCGTGTCCGACCAACCGCCGCAGCCCTTGGTGGATCGCATGGCGCAAACCTTCTTAAAGAAAGACGGCAACATCCGTGAGGTACTCAAGACGATGCTGGACTCGCCCGAGTTCTGGGCGCCCAATGCCTATCGCGCCAAAGTGAAAACTCCGCTGGAGTTCGTAGTCTCGGCGGTTCGCGCCAGCGGAGCCGAAGTCACCGACGCCATGCCCATTGCACGCCAGCTTCAAAACATGGGCATGCAACTCTACGGCATGCAGCCCCCCACCGGCTATTCCATGAAGGCTGACGCGTGGGTCAACTCCTCCGCACTCTTGGGCCGCATGAATTTTGCTCTGGCGCTGACGTCCGGAAAAGTAAAAGGCGTACAAGTAAATCAATTCACCGAACAAAAAGATCCGCAACAGGCCTTAGCCGTGTTAGAGAATAGCCTTCTGGCCGGAGATGTTTCCAAGCAGACGCACGACGTCATCAGCGCGCGTTTGCAGGATTCCAAAATCAGCCATCGCAAGCTGGACGATCCAGCCCGGCCGCCAAACACCAGCCTGATCGCAGGCTTGCTGTTAGGGTCACCCGAGTTTCAAAGAAGATAACGGAGAACCGAGAACTAAGAACTACTGAAGACTGGGCTTCACATAAGCAACTGTGAGCACGAAAGCATCGCCAGAAGCCAGAAGCCAGAAGCCAAGAGCCTAGGAGTTTATATGTCAATCACGAGGCGTGTATTTCTGAAAAACAGCAGCCTAGCCGTCGTAGGCACAGCAGCGATTCCGGCGTTTCTCACTCGTGCCGCGTACGCAGCGGAATCGCTGGGGGCAAAGAATAAGCGCCTGGTCGTCATCTTCCAACGCGGCGCGGCTGATGGCCTCAACATCGTCGTGCCCCACCACGAGCGCGCCTACTATGCCATGCGGCCGTCCATCAATATACCGCGCAACGCCGTGTTTGATCTCGACGGATTCTTCGGGCTGCATCCTTCGCTCTCGCCCTTTCAGCCTTTGTGGAAGCAGCGTCATCTGGCAATCGTGCACGCCGTGGGATCGCCCGATCCAACTCGCTCCCACTTCGACGCGCAGGACTTTATGGAATCGGGGACGCCCGGAATAAAAGCAACCGAAGACGGCTGGCTGAACCGGTCATTACATTCATTACCTCAACCCGCATCGGCTGACGCTTTTCGCGCCATCGCCCTCGGACCGTCCCTGCCGCGAATTCTTTCCGGCAGCGAGCCCGCAGTCGCCATCAACAACATCAACGATTTCGGCGTAGGTGGAAACAATCCCAAAGCGTCGCCGAATGCCAATAGCTTCGAAGCCATGTACGAGCACTCGGTCGATTCCGTGTTGCACGGCACCGGTCAGGAAACTTTCGACGCGGTAAAGATGCTGCGATCTGCCGATCCTTCGAAATACAAGCCCGCCGCGGCCGCCGACTATCCCGGCGGACACTTCGGCGACAGCCTCAAGCAACTCGCGCAACTGATCAAAGCGAATCTCGGAGTTCAAGTCGCCTTCACCGACATCGGCGGCTGGGACCATCACGTCAACGAAGGCAGCACGCAAGGCCAGATCGCCAACGTCCTGCACGAATTCTCCCAATCCATAGCAGCCTTCTGGACCGACCTCGGCGACCTCGCCGAAGACACGGTGGTCGTGACCATGTCCGAGTTCGGACGCACCGCCCGCGAAAACGGAAACCGTGGCACCGATCACGGTCACGCCAACGTGATGTTCGTAATGGGTGGTCCGGTCAAAGGCGGCAAGGTCTACGGACGCTGGCCGGGCCTCGATCAATCGCAACTCTACGAAGGCCGAGACTTGGCCGTAACCACAGATTTCCGACAAGTCTTAGGAGAAGCGGTGTACAACCACCTGGGAAACAAAGATCTCAATCAGGTTTTTCCCGGCTTCGACAATCAGCCCGGAAAGTTCTTGAAGTACTTAGGATAAAACTACAACTCAACCATCACATCATCGCCTTCAACTCTTATGGGATAAACGGCAACCTTTGCGCCGGGATTGTGCTCCGCCTCGCCGGTCGCAGGATTCCAGCGCCATCCGTGCCACGGGCAAACCAGTTTGTCACCTTCGATGACACCCTGTCCCAGCGGCCCTCCACGGTGCAAGCAGACATTATCCATCGCGGAGATCGTCCCGTTCACATTGGCAATGCAGATGATCTTATCGCCGCAAGGAAATTCCCTGGCTTCGCCTTCGGGAGGAAGTTCAGATTGGGTAGTGAGCTTAGTGAGCATTCAGCACTCAGCAGTCAGGTGGGTTTACTGAGTGCTGACTGCTGATTGCTAAGTGCTGATCTTCTATTTCGGCTGCAGCGTCTGCGCGATCATGACCTGGCGCTTGAAATTCTCAACCATGTTCTCTGCCAGACGCACTTCGGTGGGTTTCTTCGCAAGGGTCATTTGATCGATTTTGTCTTGCAGCTTGAGCAGCGCGTAGAACAGATTCTCGGGACGCGGCGGGCATCCGATCACGTACACATCCGTCGGCACGATTTTGTCCACGCCCTGCAACACGGCGTAAGTATTAAACGGGCCGCCGACGGACGAACACGCGCCCATCGAGATCACCCATTTGGGATCGGGCATCTGGTCATAAATGCGTTTCACCACCGGCGCCATCTTCAACGTCACGGTGCCGGCAACGATCATCAAATCGCTCTGCCGCGGGCTGGGACGAAACACCTCCGAGCCGAAGCGCGCGATGTCAAACCGAGCCGTCGACGACGCAATCATTTCGATGGCGCAGCAGGCAAGCCCAAACGTCATAGGCCACACCGCCGACTTGCGCGCCCAGTTAAAGACGTAGTCGACGGTCGTGATAAGAAAATTCTTTTCGAACTTGTTTTGCAGCCAGGCCATGAGGCTCCTCGGGCTCCGCACGGTTCGCTTTGAGCCCGTACAGCTGGGCTGCAAGCATTTCCAGTCTAGGTGTGCGTTAGAGGAGTGTCAATCTGGATCGGGATCCATCGCCTGCGCTACGCGAGGACGTTCAGGCTGCTCCGGCCTCCGTAGACGCTATCTAACAGCGCACTGGTGGAGTTCGAGCTACTGGAAGCACTGCTCGAATCCAGTGTACTCAGAACTTCTTGAACCAACTGCAACGATTGGGATGCGGCATTCGTCTCGTTTCTCTGCGATGGCGAGGACGAAGTTTTCAGGTCGCTTTGAAGCGTGGCAAAAGCGGATTGGGCGGTGGATAAATCGCCCGCCGTCAGTGCTGTGCCGAGCGCCGTCAGATCGGTAGAGAGTTGAGAACTGCTGGACAGATTGGTTCCGCCGGCTGTCGCGGAGTTTTGATAGAGCGTCTGCAGTGTCTGGAATGCCGACTGGGAGCCGCTCAAGTCTCCGGACGCAAGACTGTTTTGCAAGCTCTGCGATGCCTGCTTTAGTGGAGTGGAGTTGCTTGCCTGGAGAACGTACTGCCCGAGGCCTGCCGCCGAAATCGGAGTGACTGACATTGTTCCCCCTCCCGCGGGGCCATGAGCCGACTCCCGCTTGTCTATACCATCGACTCTTCCCGCGCGAACCTTTAGGACGAGCTTGCCCGGCGCCAGCTTGCCGCCCTCCACTTAGGTCACTAGCCACTGTCCTTCCGTACACTACCTTTGGTACCTGGGTCCTGCCCTCCCTGGAGCCGTATAATCGAGGCGAAACCAGCATAAATCTGGTACAGGCTGGGCAAAGCACACGGTGGATACTGAATTCGCATTGGCGATTTTCGCGCTGGGGCTGGCCTTTGGCAGCTTCTTGAATGTGTGTATCTATCGGCTGCCACGGGATTTGTCGGTCATTCATCCCGGCTCGGCGTGCCCCAAGTGCGGGCAGCCCATCCGCTTTTATGACAACGTTCCAATCTTGAGCTGGCTGATTTTGCGAGGGCGCTGCCGCCACTGCAAGGCTCCCATCTCGCCGCGTTATCTCGTGGTTGAGCTAATCACGGGCACGCTGTTTCTTGCGTGCTACGCCTATTTCGGATTCACCCTGGCCACGCTGAAGTACTGCACATTTGGATTCCTGCTGGTGGGCCTGATCTTTACCGACGCCGAAACCCAACTCCTGCCCGACAAATTAACTCTGCCCGGCCTGGTCGCCGGATTGCTGTTCAGCCTGGTGGTTCCGGTCAACGATCTGCTTTCGAAGATGCTGTTTGGCGTGATCTATCAACCCGCATCCGGCGCTTCGAGTCCATGGCTTTCGTTGCTGCAGGCTCTCATGGGTGCTGCGGTCGGAGCCTCGTTCCTGTACGGTGCGGGAGCGATTTATCTGCGGGCGCGCGGCGTTGAGGGCATGGGCTTCGGCGATGTCAAGCTGATGGCAATGGTGGGCGCGTTCCTCGGAATCCAGCTGACCATCTTCACCCTTTTCAGTGCGTCGATCGTAGGCTCGCTTGCCGGACTGTGGACGGTGCTAGTGGTCTGGATCAAGCGCACCCGCCGGCGCATGGTCCGCCATCATGAGGCGCCAAGCTTAGCCCGGCGCCACGGATGGGAATCAGCCAGCATCGCGTTGCTTCGCTTCCCTATGCCATTTGGCGTGTTTCTAGGCAGCATGGCCATGGTGGCTTCGTTCTTCGGCAACCAGTTCTTTCGCTGGTACTGGAGGTTGCTCTGAAGATGCTCAGCAACCCCATCGTAGTTCGCATGGCGATCGTGTTGTTCACCACAGCATTCGCCTTTTGGGTGGCCACTCTGTTGCTCCGGCGGATGCGGCGTCTGCTCACCGAAGAGTCTTTTTCGATTGATGCGGCTCCCGAGTCCGAGCAGTTTCCCATGCGCACGTACAACGCCGTGATCCAGCAACTGAAGCAGCAGAAACACGAATTGCTGAGCCTGCAGCAGGTGGAGCGCCGCAGAGCGAAGACCTCAGAAAACATCAGTGCGGCCGTGCTCTCGAACCTGTCGAGCGGGGTGCTGTTCCTTACCACAAACGGGCTGGTCCGTAATGCCAACACGGCCGCCAAAACTATTCTTGGATTTGCCTCGCCCATAGGCATGAGCGTCAGCGAAGTTTTTCGAGGAGCGAAAGTGAGTTCGTCTTCCTCTCGCGGCTCGATGGAAACACTGGCTAGCGTAGTGCAGGCCAGTTTGCGGACGCAAGCCGCTTCGCGAAGCGTGGAAGCGGACTACGTCACCCCGGCAGGGGAACAGCGCATTTTCGAAATCACCGTCTCTCCGGTCTTCACGCCTTCGAGAGAGACTTTGGGTGCGGCCTGCCTAATCACGGATAAAACTGAATTTGCATTGATTCAAAGGCTTCACGAACTGCGCGGAGAAATGTCCGCCGAGATGGCGCTGGCGCTGCGGAATTCAGTGGCCACGATTTCGAGTTACGCGCAGCAACTGGCCGTCAGCCGCGACCCCACAATGGTGCGGCAGTTGGCTGTAGATATCGTTTCGGAAGCAGCCGACCTGGATCACACTATCGGCGGTTTTCTCGCGGGTGGAACGGCCGCGAAGGCTGCCGGAGCTTGAGTTCAATCAACGCCATGTGCTCGCGAAGATCAACGGGCCGTGGCACGGAGGATGAAACAACCATGAAACGCGTCACATACATATGGATTGCAGGAGTGATTCTAGCGGGGACGATGGCTTCGTATGCCAGCGCCCAGGACTCGACCCCACCGCCACAATCGTTGGGAGACTATGCCCGCGCCCAGCGCAAAGACAAGAAAACGGCGCAGGCTAAGCAATTTGACAACGACAATCTGCCCATGGACGATAAGCTGAGCGTGGTGGGGGGTGCAGCCTCGGCCAGCAGCGACACGGCGCAAACCGCAGCCAATGGCGGAGCCGACTCCGACAAGAAGGCCGGTGCCAATCCGCCTTCAATCCAGCCCGGCGAATCTGCCGAGGACCGGCAAAAGGCTTACGACTCCTGGAAGGACAAACTTGCCGCACAGAAAGACAAAACCGAATTGCTCTCCCGCGAACTAGATGTCGAACAACGGGAATATCAATTGCGCGCCGCGGCCATGTATGCCGACGCCGGCAACCGCCTGCGGAACTCTGGGGAATGGGACAAGGAAGACGCAGACTACAAGAAAAAGATCGCGGAAAAGAAAAAAGCCGTCGACGAAGCCAAACAGCAAATGGACGACATGCAGGAAGAAGCTCGCAAGGCAGGAGTTCCTTCTTCAGTTCGTGAGACTACTGCGGATCAGCAGTAGCCGGGTTCGTCCGTTCGCAGTTCTAAGGCCCTCGACTCGTTCGGGGGCTTTTTTCGTCACTCTGGCACAGGGGTCCACGATGAAACCGTCCCCGATCAACGAGAGCGGTCACCTGGTTAGGCCACGATGATCTGCTGCAGGACCTCACAACGGAGGTCGGGGCCGCTCTGTTGAAATGCAGAATTGCGAAAAGCGGCCCCTTCCGTCCTTGTCGTCCACTGGCGTCGAACTAGCAACTGCGGAAGCTACTTGCGAGCTGGGGACGCCTTGGTGAGGACGTCGTCCAACGGTTTGGCTGCCTCGGGAGTAGCTTGGCCACCCTCGACAATATCCTTTGCTCCGATCGCTTTACCATACAGAGATTTGTTGGCATCATCATCGCTGTCCATGGTCGCGCCTTGGAGTGACACGCCCGCAAAGAGTCCCTTCGAACGTGAATAAGTCAAAACGTCGACGTTCATGGCACCCGCGTTATACGACGTTGCCTGGGCGCCGGTGGGACCGGCGGCCGCGGCCGCGTTCGATCCAAGCTTCGTCTTTCCGTTCAGGATTTGTTCTGCGCCCTTCTGATTCATCACCGTGAGCACAAAATCGGTCGCCGTCGACCCGAGTTGTACGCCAATGCTGGCCTCGTCGAGTTTGTACATCGCCGGAGTTCCCCAGGCACCGTCCATTTTCGAACCTTTGCGGCAAACCAGCACGCCCCGTCCATAGCTGCCGCCGATGCCGATGGCTATTTTCTTGACGCTGGGAAAAATGAGAACACAATCGGCTTGGTCAAGGACATGAGTGGGCAGGCCCTTATCCCCGGCGAGCAACTCCTGCAGTACCGTGGCCGAGTTGGCAATTCGCTCTTCTTCTTTCTTCTGAGCAAAAAGCGGCGAAGCGACCGCTAAACAGAGTGCAAACACCATCATTCTCTTTTTCATTGTTTCGTCCCTTTCTACAATTGTTTTTAAAAAAAGCAGCCACATAAAATTTGAGATTTGGATCAAATTGTCATCCAAATCGCGGAGATATACCGAGAGCAGTTTCCCCGCAGTGCCCGTGCGCTCGGATCGTAAACTGTCAGGACAAGATGATCAAGGTGGTCGATCATGACCGCCATAGTGTTTAGAGTAGCCCGCTGTGGCAAGGTTGCATTGAAATCTTCCAGCGCCTGTTGGGGCCACCGGCTGCGCGTCAACTCAACCTGCACGTAAATCCCCGATTGCGAGCCAGAGGCAATCCGAAGCCAAATAGTAAGCAGTCGTCTCAACTGCACAAAATCGCGATATCCCCCATTGAGTGGTTGTAGGTGCTATGGCCGGTCAACAATAGTACACGTCCTCTTGTACCCTGTCCGGCGTTCTGGGTCCCAGCTAGGCTGGTTTATCCGCGCTTACAACGTTGGGGGAGGGATTTATGCGACTAAAGACTTGCTTAGCTGTATTCGTCGCGGCCATATTCGCGTTTGGCTGCAATTTCGCTTTGGCCCAGGACGAAGGACGTGACCATGATCGCGGGCATGACCGGGAGGAATCCCGCGAAGCTCGTGACCACGACGAAGCTCGGGACCATGACAAAGATCGTGACCATGACAAAGATCGTTTCTACGCCGACCACGATCATGACACGATGCACGGCTGGTACGCGGCGCATCACGATCACCTGCCGCCCGGCTTGAGGGATCGGGACCGCTTGCCGCCCGATATGGAAAGACGGATTGTAGTGCGCGGAATCCTTCCCGTCGAACTGCGAGGGAAAATGTATCCCTGCCCGCCAGACCTCGAACGGCAGTTGCCCCCGCCACCACCGGACTGTGCGCACGTGTTCATTGGCGGACACGTCGTCCTGGTAAACCGGGTGAATTTCCAGGTAGTGGATGTTTTCCACCTCCAACTGTAAGACGCTCCGATGACCATAGGACGGGCCAATCCGCCCGTCCTTTTTCATTTTCCAGCCACTCCATTGTTCCAACTGGAGCGGATCTATCAAAGCGCGGGAGTAAGAAGCGGAGAGCTCGTTGGCCGATAGTTGTTGCAAAATCGCCATAGCCCTCGTTGACGAGCGGCCAAAACGTGTAAAGGCTTGGTTACAGCAGTGACACGGTGATTGGTGGAACACGAACCGCCTTAACGTCTAATGCTTCGATTCAAAACAGTGTAAGTACGCGTCGGGGACGACGGATGGAATAATCTTGCCTTCATAGAACCGCTTTTTGTTTTGGCGCATCAAGTCTGCTGCTTTGATCAGATCAAACTTGAAGGTTTTGGTGACGTCGTCGCGGTTGATAACCACCGTCATCGCTTTCGGCCCGCTGCTACTGAGGAGCGCCTCCAGGTCAGCCACGGATTTGCGCTGCGGACTGACGCCGTCCACGGATACAATCACATCTCCATAGTGCATGCCGGCTTTTCGGGCGGGTCCACCATCTTCCATTGCCCAGACCACGATCTCGTGACGATCCTGCAAGACCAGCGCCTCGAATCCCGGATAATAGAGTTCCGTATTCTTTGGGTAGTGGTGGTCGAAGATGCGATCGCTGGCAGGGGGCTCCTTGATTGCTGCCACTCGTTTCATCTCAGCGTCGGTGGCGTCCTCGGCATACACGCTGCCGTCCGGGCCAACCTTCCATCCATCTCTCTTCAGCAGAATCGATTCCTTCACGCGCCCCACCGTCACTGTATAAGTGCCATGTTCACCCTCAAGTTCGAGTGTGACGGGCTTCGAATCTTTCGAATGAAGAAACGGATGGGCTTGAACAGCATCAATTCCGCGATGACCATCAACGGCGAGCAGCAGATCCCCAGGCTGGATTCCAGCCTGAGCAGCCGGAGTATCCGGCTCCACAAACCAAACTATTAATGGGCAAGATGGTCCCGCACCGACTGTACCCACGGCAGTCATTCCCGTGACGTGCTCGTCGGTACTGGAGGCTTGTGCCGACACGAATGCACTCGGCAGACAGCAGAGAAGCGCAAGAAAGATCAGTTTCGACATTGCCAGGGTCGATTGAAGTCCTTAAGCTCACTTCACGCAAAATCTTACGTCTGTGAGACGGGGCAGTCAACGAAAGCGTGGAGCGAAGGTCAAGAGGTTGTTGGCGAAAAATCGCCATAGCACTCGTTGACCTTTGAAAGCATTTTTTGCGATTGTGATCAGAATTCTCGGCCTCGGAGGGTGGCCTGGACGGCCGCTTCCATATTGTTCCCGGAGGGTGGCCCGCCCAAGCCACGTTGGCGGCGGTTTCTTGCCGAGACTCCCAAATTGGGAGCCAAATCCGCAATCCCTCTACTTTGTCCTTGAACTCAGCCTGCCACATCCGATAACATGGGAACGCAGATGTTATCTGCAAGATAATCTGATCTTTGACAACTGATCAATCGCCTCAGCTTTCCGGATGTCCCAAGTGCTGGAGCCCGGCAAATCCGCGTGGGCGAAGGCCCACCTGGGAGCCGCGGTAACTCCAATGTTTCCAAGATTTTGCCTCTAACTACCTTTAGAACCATAGATCTAGGAGGCAGAAAAATTCTCGGTCGTTTGTTTTCTAGATTTTGCGCGGAAACGAGAGTTTTTTTTGAGGTATTTCTTGCACAAGAATATGTGCAGCCGGCCGAGGTTCACAGCCGCCATCAAACGACAACGCCAGCCCCGCCCTCCATGATTCGCTAGCTTTGTCGGCGGAGGCTTTGAATCTGTTTGAGGTGGTGGCTGCCGTGCACCCAATGAAATTTTCGCCACTGGCGTCCGGTCAACGGTCCGAGAATGGGATGATCGAGCAATCGGTTTTGCTTGCCAAAGCGGGATTCGCATTGCGCAATCGCTTCGTCCATGGCGGAGATCCGCGGCCCGATTTCGCGAGTGACTTGCTCCGGTGTCATCCCGCGGGGTAGGGCATGTTTCGGCGATTGTCGGCCCTTGGGCATGTGTCCCAATCCAACGACCACGATGGTCCTCATGCGATCTCGAAATACCCGTGCCCGCACCTGCGGTTGACCTGCTTGCAGGCAACGCTCGAAGGCCTTCGTGGTCCCAGTGTAGGTCAGGTAGAGGTGTTCCAGAATTTCAGCCGCGCACCACTTTCCTTCCGGATGACGCATGAGGTCCTCCGCAGTCATGCCCTGCGTCGCAGACTCGATACCCTCCTGTAACCTTTGTAGGTACGCATCCATCGATGAACCTCTTCGCTCTTCTAGTAGAATCGATGGCGGCGTCGACGGTTGCAAAATTTCTCCCCATGGATGGTGCTATGAACAAGTTGCTGATGGCGATGCTGGCGCTGGCGTTCTTAACTCTGGCAGGATGCTCGTCGCAACCCGCAACGCCCGCCCAGACCGAGAAACCGCAACCCAAAGCTGCCGACCTCGAAACCGGCCGTTATGCCTTTCAGAAGCTTTACATCGCGGCTCGCGGCTGGGCGCGGGATGCTCAGCCCTTCCGGCTGGAGTCACAACCCACGGCGGACTCCAGGGGGAAAGACGGCAAGTCGGCGGTCTGGCGCGCCTCGTTCGCGTCCCCGGCGGGACACGGCGTGAAACCCTACGTGTGGTCGGGCACGGATGCGCAGGATGCTCCCTCGCGCGGAATCTCTCCCGGCAACGAGGACAGCTACAGTCCCAGCAACGCGTCCACCCAGATTTTCGACATTGGCTTTCTGAAGATCGACTCGGACAAAGCCTTCGAGATCGCCCAGCAACACGGTGGCGACAAGTTGATCGAGAAGACTCCGGACACTCCCATCCTTTACGTGCTCGACTGGAACCGCACCACCAACACGCTCATCTGGCACGTGATCTACGGAAGCAGCCGTGACGATGCCAAACTCATCGTGGACGTGAACGGCACCACGGGAGAGTTCATCCGCGTAGAAAAGTAAGTTTACGGTTTCGATTCGGTCTTCGCCGAGGTTTCATTCTTCGCTTCGGACCGCTTTAGTTTCTGCAGCGCCTTGCGCGCTTCCTTGGCATACGGGCCTTCGGGCAGAATCTTCAGGTACTCCTCGTAATGCGGGATTGCCTGGTCCGGCTGATCCAGCTTTTCGTAGCATTGCGCCATGCGGAAATTGGCCACTGCATCTTTTTCTTTCCAAATTAGCGCATCCTGATAACGCGCCAGCGCGGCTTTGTAGTTTTTGAGTTTGAAGTAATAGTCACCGACCTCATCGTCCTTCATGGCGCGGTAGGGATTCCACGGATGCATCTCCTGCACGTCGCCCGCGGGCTCGTCTTCGGGGTTGGTGTCAGCCACGCCGCTGTCGGGATGATTCTTGGCGTCGTCTTTCGGCGGGCTTATGTCATCGCGAGTATCGCGGCTGGAACTCTCGCCAGCACCAGTTGGTGCTGGTGAACGCGGAGGAGCCTGATTCTGCCCCGGCTGCTCCTGATCTTGATCCGACTGCGATTGGGCAACGGCCCACCCTCCTAGACAAAAGGAGACGATGGTAATAAGGACAAACCTACGCATACATAGATTTTAACGCTTCGCAGGCGGAAAAAGTTGCTGGAGCGAGCATTCGTGCAAAGACAAAAAAGCAGGCCGTTCCGGGGGATGGAACGGCCTGGGTTGGCGAAGTCCTCCGGGGAGGAGGGTGAAACTTGTTTACATCGACGGCCCGGACGGCTGATTCGTCGCCGACGTTGGGCTTGTGCCTGCGCCCGTGTTCGTCATCAAGCGCACATCCACACGGCGGTTCTTGGCGCGTCCGGCTGCAGTCTTGTTGGAATCGACGGGCTTGTCCTTGCCCAAGCCGATCACATAAATCTTGTATGCGGGGATATTGCGCTCCGAAGCCAGATACTGAATCACAGCATCAGCGCGGCGCTGGCTGAGCCCGTAGTTGTATTCGGAGTCGCCCACGGAATCGGTCGCGCCTTCCACGGTCAGGATGTAACCCTTGGTGTTAGAGACATCGTTGGCTAGTTGATCGAGCGAGGCCTTGGCATCCTTGGTCAAGTTGTCTTTATTGAAGCCAAAGTGCACGGCGGTCTCGGTCACAACCTTGTAATTGTCGAGGTTGGCGACTGCGTTCTGCAACGAGTCCACGCGATGAACGGCGTTATTCGCCGATGTCTGAGCCTGGTCGGCCTGCTGACCGGCTGCCTGAGCCTTCTGGTCGGCTGCGGCGGCGCTGGTTTGCACCTGCTGGATTCCGACTTGGGCGCGGGTGTCTACGTCTTTGATGTCCTTCGAATTCTTTGCGGTCAGGTCGTCCAGTTCGTTGGTCTTGTTGATCAGCGGCGTGGTCTCTTGACGGACATAATTTTTGCTGGCGCATCCAACCGAGGCCGCCATGCTCACTGCCAGTAGAACGGTTAACGAAGTGCGATTCATATTGGGAGACGCTCCTTTTTCTCTCTTACGACCGGGACTCCAAATCTTATCCTGAGCTTGTTTTGATGCTGCTTTGTTAATCCCGGGGTTCGAATCTGATGTTCATCCGGACGCAACCGGCGTCAGATTCCTGAGATAATCTGCCGTGCATCCGCATTGTACTTGAGCACGAGCGGTGCCAACTTGGGACAGGGAGGGACTGTGTCGTAAGTAGTTGCTGTGGAGCAGTTTACAGGTTTGAGATCACGACGCGAGAGGCAAATGAGGAAACAAAGGCGCTGAAAACTAAGGAAATTTTATACGGTAATGGCCGAAGGTTGCGCTTTCATCGTGGTCCGGGACAAGCAAATTCGCTCTCGTCTACAGTGATTCCGGTATACGGTAATTGACGCCGATCTCATCGGCGCGAGAAGCCTTTCCGCGAAGACAAGTCCGGGGGACCATTGATCTTGCCGACCAGTCGAATTACACGACGATTCGTCTGCGCTCGCAGCGAAGCAAGAAGCTTCCTTGCAAAACGAATTGTGCGTGCATAAATCATCGGCCGCCGTTTCTTAGTCTAATCCATCGGAACCGGACCGCACCGGCAAACTCTAATAAAATAGAAGTACACAACAACCCATGGATCTCGCTGCCAAAATCCGTACCTTGCCTGCCTCAGCCGGCGTGTATCTGTACAAGAACGCCGAGGGCGACGTCATTTATGTGGGCAAGGCGAATAACCTGCGCAGCCGGGTCAGCTCTTATTTTCGCGAAGGCCGTCTTGAGGATGCGAAAACCGACACGCTGGTACGCGAGGCAGTTGACGTTGACTACATCGTTGTCGCTAACAACAAGGAGGCCTTGGCGCTTGAGAATCATCTGATCAAGCAGAAGCAGCCGCGCTTTAATATTCTGCTGCGCGATGACAAGACTTATCCTTACGTGAAGCTCACGCTGGGCGAGCGGTTCCCGCGGGTTTACGTTACACGTCGCCTCAGAAAAGACGGCAGCTCGTACTACGGTCCTTATTTTCCGACTAGCCTTGCCTATCGCATCGTAGATTTGATACACCGCCATTTTCTGATTCCGTCGTGCAAAGTTGACCTCGGACATTTTCATCCGCGGCCGTGCCTGCAGTACTACATCGGACGCTGCCTGGGACCTTGCGTGCAGGGGTTGACTACGCCCGAGGCTTATCAGGAAGCGGTGCGCGACGTGAAGCTGTTTCTCGAAGGCCGTCCGACGGATCTTTCGCATTCGTTGCGCGAGCGAATGGCGAAGGCGGCCGAGGCTGAGGAATACGAGCGGGCCGCGAAGTATCGCGATTTGATTTCGACGGTTGAGCAGTTACAGGAGAAACAGCGGATTGCCGCTGTCGAGGGCGACGATGCCGATGTCTTTGGCTACCACTACGAAAATGACATGCTGGCAGTGAATCTGTTTCACATGCGCGGCGGGCGCGTTCTGGACCGGCGTGAGTTCTTCTGGGAAGAACTGCCAGAGTTCGAGACCCCCGGTAGAGAAAACATTGCAGGCAACGTTTCTACGGACGCATTCCATCCCGGCGAATTCTTCTCGGCCCTGCTGAAGCAGCTCTACATCGGACAGCCGTATGTTCCACGGAACATCTATGTCCCGGTGGAGTTCGAGGATCGTGAAACGCTTGAGGAGGTTTTGTCTGAGCAAATTGCGGCCGAAGGCGGCCGCGCCACACGGGTTCACATTGTCGTCCCTCTGCGTGGTGAGAAACGTTCGCTTCTTGATCTCGCAGGCAACAATGCCAAACAGTCATACGATCAGCGCTTCCGCGTAATGAAGCCGAACACGAAGGCGATTCAGGAGGCGCTGCAGGACGCGCTCGGTATGCCCGAGGCGCCGCGCCGGATCGAGTGCTTCGACATTTCGCACATTCAGGGCGCGGAGACAGTCGCTTCCATGGTGGTGTGGGAAGACGGCCACATGAAGAAATCCGACTATCGCAAATTCATCATTCGCAGCGTCGATGGCGTAGACGACTTTGCCTCCATGCGTGAGGTGGTGACGCGCCGTTACAAGCGTCTGCAGGAAGAAAAGAAGCTCATGCCGAGCCTGGTGCTGATCGACGGCGGACTCGGCCAACTGCACGCCGCCGCCGAGGCGCTTGCATCGCTCGAAATCATTAATCAGCCGCTGGCTGCGATTGCCAAGCGCGAAGAAATCATTTATGTGTTCGGACAGGAAAGCGAACCGGTCGTCCTAGATCACCATTCTCCGGTGCTGCACCTGATTCAACTCATTCGTGACGAGGCTCACCGATTTGCCGTGACCTTCCATCGCAAACGCCGCCAGATGAGAGACCGCTCCACCGAGTTGCTGGAAATCCCAGGTGTGGGTGAGAGGACGACGCGGCGATTGCTGGAACATTTCGGAAGCGTGCAGGCGGTGAAGCAGGCCGAAGCCGCAGCCTTGTCCTCAGTAGTCACGCGCGCCCAGGCGGAAGCGATTCTGGAACATTTTCGGAAGTGAGGACTCTTAGAGCGCAGAAAGAGACCGCAGAGTGCGATCGTGCGAGGTTTCTCGGCGATACGCTCATCCTGCTAAACTAGCCGTTCGTCCCATGAAAACGCTTCTTCTCGCCTTGACTCTCAGCGCGCTGCTGCCGTGTGCATCCGCTCAAACTCCGAACGCAGCATCGACGCCCGCTCCGCAACCGAACCTGGCTACTCCGCAGGAAAAGCATCTGCGCAACGTGCGCCAGCTCACCTTCGGAGGGCAGAATGCCGAAGCGTACTTCTCAGCCGGCGGCAAAAAGCTCATCTTCCAATCCAGCCGCGACAACCTGCAGTGCGATCAGATGTTCACCATGAACATCGACGGCTCCGACGTGCGCATGGTTTCGAATGGCAAGGGAAAAACTACTTGCGGATATTTTTATCCTGACGGCAAAACCATTCTGTATTCGTCCACTTACCTGGCAGACGCGCAATGCCCACCTCGGCCCGATTATTCCAAGGGATACGTGTGGCCGGTGTATCCGGGGTTTGATATCTTCGCCGCCAATCCCGATGGCTCCGGCCTCATGCAACTTACTGATGCGCCCGGATACGACGCCGAGGCCACAATTTCTCGGAATGGCAAGCACATCGTCTTCACTTCCATGCGCAACGGCGACCTCGACATTTACGTCATGGACCCCGACGGCAGGCACGTAAAGCAACTCACTCACGAACTGGGATACGACGGTGGCCCATTCTTTTCGCCGGATGCAAAGCATATCGTCTATCGGGCATACCACCCGGTGGGCGCGAAGGAAATTGCTGAGTACAAGGACTTGTTGGCGCAGAATTTGGTTCGTCCAACGTCGCTTGAGATTTGGGTTATGGCGGCCAGCGGACGCCACAAGCGCCAAGTCACGAAGTTAGGCGCTGCCAGCTTTGCTCCGTCATACTTCCCTAATGGCAAGCGGATTATTTTCTCCTCGAACCTAGGTTCGACCGGCGGCATGGGAAACTTCGAGCTTTACGCCATCAACGTGAATGGCACGAACCTGGAGCAAATTACCTACAGCCCCGGCTTCGATGGCTTTCCCATGTTCAGCCGCGATGGCAAAAAGCTGGTGTGGGCTTCCAATCGAAATGCGAAAGCGCCGCATGAGACCAACATCTTTATCGCCGACTGGGCGCCATAAGCCCGTTGTTTGTGATTCCTGTAAGTCCCCCTTTGTCATTCGACGAACCTGGGTCGCGGGGCGCCGCAAAAGAAACCTAGATCCCTCGCGTTGCTCGGGATGACAACGGCTTTGCGAGCAAAGGTTCTCGGCCTTCCGATTGCCCTTTCGGACACTGGCACTCGCACGGCGCGCCGTATAATACGTTCTCGCGCAGATGCAACCTTGGATGAAATCCCGCCACGGGCTGATCACGCTGGCTCTGCTGGTCCTTGTGCTAGCTGCCGTGATTGGGTTCGTACTGACCGGAGATCTGGGCTCACCCGAGGCGCAGAATCCGCATCCGCGGAAGACTCCGCTGGTGGATGAAAGACCGCTGCAAACCGCCCGCAACGTTTCCAAGCTGGCTGCGGATTGGGACGAAAAGCGGTTTGCGGATCAGGCCCTGCGCCTGTCGGATAACGAAGTTGACCTCGCTTTCGAAGACGCGCTCCGTGACGCTGCCGATCACCCCGCGAAGCCTACGCCCGAAACTCGCGAACTTTACGCCCATGTAACCGAGGGCGAAGTCGACGTTAAAGCCGATCAGGATCGCCTCAATCAACTGAAGAAGCAGCTTGCCGCGGCCAGCAGCGCGCGGCAGGACGCCATGCAGCAGCAGGTTGATTTGGCACAGGCCCAACTCGATCTCGATCAGGATGAATTGGACGACGCCAAAGAAGACTTGTCCAGGTCGGGCGCCGATCCAGTCAGCCGCATTCAACGCCAGCTGAAAAGGCATAAAGACACCGAGCACGCAATCGCGTCCACGCCCACCGTCGTTCCTGAAACCGCTTCTACGAGTTCGAACCTGCTCGCCCAGTTCGAGCGATGGCGTGCCTTGCGCGGAAGTGCCATGCCGCTGCAGCAGGCCGACGACGAAAGCGTCCAAGCCGAGGCCGCACTCAGCCACGCTCATGACGCTTTAGAAAAACAAGTGAATGCGGAGAAGGCGAACAAACACGCGATTTCTCCGCCCGCCACGGGTGGGTCCAATTCGAGCGCATCCGCATCGAACCCGGCGGCCGTTGCGATCACCGACATCACATCCTTGCGCCGCTTTTCCGACGATCAGAAAAATCTCTCCGACTTCGACAAGCGTATTCAGGACGAGCAGGAGTTAGGAACGAACTACGGTAGCTGGATCGCACTGGTCAAGTCGCAACAGCGGGCGGCCTTGCACAGCATAATGCAGTCGGCGCTGTGGATTCTCCTTATCGTCCTGCTTGGATATCTCGCCGACCGTTGGATCGAGCACATGCTCACGGAGAAAGTTGCCGAGGGCACGCGCCTGCACACTCTCCGCGTGGTCATTCGCTCGTCGGTGCAGGCCGTCGGCCTGCTCTTGGTGCTGCTCGTTGTATTTGGTGCTCCGAGCCAGACGCCGACCATCCTAGGATTGGCCGGCGCTGGAATTACTGTGGCCATGAAGGATTTCATTGTCGCATTCTTCGGTTGGTTCGTGCTGATGGGAAAGAACGGACTGCGCGTTGGCGACTGGGTCGAAATCAACGGCGTCGCCGGCGAGGTCGTTGAGATCAATCTGCTGCGCACTGTGCTGCTCGAAACCGGCAATTGGAATGAGACCGGCCATCCCACCGGTCGCAAAGTAGCCTTCGTAAACAATTACGCCATCGAGGGCCACTTCTTCAACTTCACCACCACCGGCCAATGGCTCTGGGACGAACTGAAACTTTCCGTGCCTGCGGACCAGGATCCGTACCCGCTGATCGATGCCATTCAGAAGACTGTCGTAAAAGAGACAGAAGCTAACGCTAACGCCGCTGAAAAAGAGTGGAAGAACAACGCCAGCCAATACAAAGTGAGTTCAGTATCAGCGGCACCGACCGTCAACTTGAGCCCAACCTCGGCCGGCGTGGAGATTCATGTTCGTTACATTTCGCGCGCGCAAGAGCGCTCCGTAATCCGCGCTCGCCTGAATCAAGCTCTGGTGGAACTGCTGCATCACCGCGACGGGGATAAGAAAGAAAGCATGACAGCGGCAAAATAGCGTTAGTCTCCGGCAGCCGTCGCACACACCTGATATCACAAAGCACTCAGACGACTGCCATCAAAGATGCTACGATCAACCCCTTTGCGAGCCAACTGCAACGCCCCTCGTTCCGGATCAACCAAGCTCGCGCTAAGCAAAGCTTGGGGATATGCGACGCGTAATCGATCGTAGAAAACCTGCCGCACCAGCGAGGTGTTGCAAAAGACCCCGCCCGAAACCGCTACCGGAACAGCGACGGCATTGCCAAACAGTCGACCAATCACGATTCCGGCCAACGTCGCCAGCTCTGTTCCCGCCTGGGTCAAAACATTGCGAGCCGTTGCATCGCCTGCCTCGGTTGCAGACACGACCGCTGGGACCAGGGCTGCGAAGTCTGCAGACTTGTTGGCAAGCAGGACCAACTGCTCACGCGAGTCCACACTCCATGACTTCATGATGTTTTCAAGCAATGCGTCACCACCGGCTTCAATTCCGTCTTCGTCATAAGCACGCATAGCCGCCGCGACTGCGGAGCGTCCGATCCAGTGCCCGGAGCCTTCGTCCGAGATGGCGAAGCCCCAGCCACCCGCCCGTGCCGTCTCGCCTTTGGAATTTCGGCCATAAGCGATCGACCCAGTGCCCGCAATGACGATCACGCCCGGCCCGCTGCCGAATGCGGCCTCCATCGCGATCACCATGTCACCGACGACTTCAATTTGGCCTGAGACAAACTCGGAGAGCATACGTCGCACCAATTCGTCGATTTCAGGACGCGCCCCACCCGCAACTCCCGCACAGGTTCTCTGAATCTGCGCCGGATTAACATTAGCCGCGGCACAGGCTTGTCGTATGGCTGCGCCCAAAGATTCGCGCGCTTGACGCTCTCCCACGCGAATTACGTTGCTGCCGCCGGAAGTCCCGGCACCCAGCAGCGAAGTCTCATCGCCAATCGCACACGAAGTCTTCGTGCCGCCGCCATCAATGCCAAGAAAGATAGCCACGGCGTAGTTCTATCACAAAAGGTGTATCACCACGGAGACACAGAGACACGGAGGAAATCCCTCGCAATGCCAAAGCAGAAATAAGGGCCAGTCCTGTTCTGTGCCTCTGTGTCTCCGTAATGAAAAGCATGCGCCGAAATTTACGAGCTGGGTACCTTGCGCAGATAAACCACTGCGCCAATTCAAAGCTGGATACTCTTAAGGAATCGAATCGGAATTAGATGGGCCTGGACAAACTCGATCTCGCGATTATCGTGCTCTACCTTGTGGGGATCACTCTGTTCGGGCTACGCTTCCGCAAGCACCAGCGCACGCTGCGTGATTACTTCCTGGCCGACCGCAACATTCCTTGGTGGGCAATTGCCCTTTCGATTGTCGCCGCTGAAACCAGCACCCTCACCATCATTAGCATTCCTGGCCTCGCCTACGACACGAATCTCACGTTCTTGCAGGTCGTTCTCGGATATCTCGTTGGACGCGTGATCATAAGCTTCATTCTGTTGCCGCATTACTTCCGCGGCGATCTCTATACCGCCTATGCACTGATCGAGCGCCGATTTGGTCGCGGCCTGCGATCCCTGACTGCAGGCCTGTTTCTCGTGACCCGCGCAGCGGCCGAAGGCGTCCGCGTCTATGCGGTTTCGATCGTCGTGGCCATCGCGCTAGGCACCGGCGAGATTGCCTCGATCGCCATTATCACCATATTGACTCTGATCTATACCTTCGAAGGCGGCCTGGCGGCGGTGATCTGGACCGATGTCGTGCAGACCTTTATTTACGTCGGCGGAACGCTGGTGGGGCTGTTTACCATCCTTCACCTGGTTCCCGGAAGGTGGGCCACCATTCACAGTGTCGCCCAGAGCGCGGGCAAGCTACAGGTCTTCGACTTCACTCCAAACTTTTGGAAGCCGTACACATTCTGGGCCGGCCTCGTCGGCGGAACGTTCCTCACCACGGCCAGCCACGGCACCGACCAACTTATCGTGCAGCGACTCTTGGCGGCGCGCAGCCAGCGCCAGTCCGTGACCGCCCTGCTCTCGAGCGGAGTCGCTATTCTTTTTCAGTTCGCTCTGTTCCTGATGGTCGGTGTGATGCTGTTTGCCTATTATCATGTGCCTTCCGCGAGCTTTGGCACGGCGGACCGGATCTATCCCAAATTTATTGTCAGCCAGATGCCACATGGAATTTCTGGCCTGCTGATTGCCGCGATTCTGGCCGCGGCGATGTCGAATTTAAGCGCCGCGCTCAACTCGTTGTCATCAACTTCGATCATCGACTTCTACCTTCAGCGCAAGCCGCAGACCGACGAACGCCGCCGGGTGCAGCTTTCCCGCGCGGCAACGTTCGTTTGGGCTCTGGTGCTCTTCTCGTTGGCTGTGCTGTCGCTCCACAAAGTGGGACGCGTCATCGAAGTCGGATTGCAGATCGCGTCGGTCGCCTACGGAGCTTTGCTAGGCGTGTTCCTCCTCGGAGTGCTGACCCGGCGCGCCAATCAACGCGGGGCGATGATTGGTATGTTGTGCGGTTTCGCTTCCGAACTCCACATTTGGCTGGGAACTCGCGTGCCCTGGACCTGGTATGTCGCAATCGGAACCGTCGTGACGTTTGTTGTCGGATACGCAGCCAGTGTCGTGCTCCCGCCCGAACAAGCAAAACCTTAAAGCGCCGAGAACCGCCGCCGAGATGCCGTTTTGTCTCAGCGGTCTGCTGCAAGGCCGCGCTTCCTCTGCAGTTTAAGGTTTTCGCTTATACTTCCACTCGATGCCGGCCCAAATCCAAGCTGCGACGTCCCGCCCCGAACTGGCGCGCGATCTCGGAGTGAGTCATGCGGGAGCGATTGTCGTCGGCACCATCATTGGCAGCGGCATCTTCCTGGTTCCGGCCGAGATGATGCAGGCGGTCGGCTCGGCCAAGTTGGTTTATCTGGCGTGGCTGGTGGGCGGGCTGCTCTCGTTTTTCGGCGCGCTCACCTACGCGGAACTCGGTTCGATGAAGCCGCAGGCCGGCGGTGAGTATGTTTATGTCCGAGATGGCTATGGACCGTTGGCCGGATTTCTCTACGCCTGGACCTGGTTCGTCATCGCCAAGCCGGCTTCGATCGCGACCGTTACCATCGGATTGGTTCGCATCCTTGGAACCTTTCCGGTGTTTGCGTTCTTTTCTAACCACGTCGTCAATTGGCCGATCGCCGTTTCCTACGGACAACTGGTTGCCATCGCCGCTACCCTGCTGATCTCTTTACTCAATTACCTCGGAGTCAAAAAGGCGGGCGAGTTTCAACTGGTGTTCACGCTGTTGAAAGTCGCGATCATTCTGGGCATCGTTGTCATCGGCTTCAGCTATCGAGGTGGAAGCTGGAGCCATTTTGCCGGCAGTTACGCCGCTGCCAAGGGCGGGCTTGCCGGATTCATGGCCGCGCTGGTCGCGGCTTTGTGGGCTTATGACGGATGGAACGACCTCAACATGGTCGCCGGAGAAATCCGCCAACCCGAGCGAAACATTCCTATCGCTCTGATCGCGGGCGTGGCCACGGTTGGCGCGCTCTATATGCTGGTCAATGCAGCCGTGCAATTCGTTTTACCCGCCAGCGCAATTGCGGCTTCGCCTCGGCCTGCGTCTGACGCCATCGGCCTGGTGTGGGGCACCCTTGGCGCGAGCGTAGTTTCGGCCGCTATGGCGATTTCAATGCTGGTTACATTGAACGGCACCGTCATGAGCGGGGCCCGCGTCCCATTTGCCGTGGCGCGTGACCGGTATTTCTTCTCGGCGCTGGCCGAAGTTCATCCGCGCTTTCATACACCTTCGGTCGCGCTCGCGGTGCAGGCGGCGCTCGCCATTCTCTTGCTGCTTCTCGGAGGAAACTTCCGGCAATTGTTTTCACTGGCGATTTTCGCCGAATGGCTGTTTTACATGATCGCGGGAAGTACGGTCTTCATCTTTCGGCAACGTGATCCGCAGGCCGCGCGGCCCTACCGGGTCTGGGGATACCCCGTGGTCCCTGCCCTGTTTGTGCTGTCTTCCGCGCTGCTTCTCTACTACACCTTTACCGACAACCTGCGGAATTCGGCGCTGGGTTGCCTCGTGATTCTGGCCGGTGTGCCGGTGTTTTATATTTTTGCCCGGCGACGGTCGCACGAGCATCGGTAGCTGGCATCATTGCCGCCTCGCTGGGACTTGTCCGGTTATACGATCGTGACTCCGAAGGTTCCGCGCGGACCGAATACCAGGAAGGCGCGTGCCTCTGCCCTTGTAGTTTTGCCGCGAACTTCAAGAATGTCGTAGAATATCGCGGCACCACAACTTTCTGTTTTTCTTGGGTTCAACTACCGAGAAATCCATCCCTGAGGAGGGTAGAAATGCCGAAGAACGCGGTTTTAGGAAGTATTCTGAGTCTTGGTCTGCTGTTCGGAAGCCTGGTCTATGGACAAATGGGAATGCCGCAGCAAAATATCAGCGGGAAAAAACACCCCAACCTGGCTGCGGCGCAGCGGCTTTGCGATCAGGCCTTCGAAAAAATCCAGGCCGCCCAGTCGGCCAATGAGTGGGACATGTCAGGGCATGCCGCAAAAGCCAAGGAATTGCTCGAGCAGGCCAGTCATGAGCTGAAGCAGGCTGCCGAATCCGCCAACAAACACTAATCGGGTACCCTCTGTCGAGACAGGAGGCTCAGCTGCCCGGGTTGAGCGGCTGAGTCTTCCTGGTTCAATTGGTTGCTGCTTTTCCGAGTCTGCGCCTCGGCTCATGTCAACCGCCGGCTTGGGAGTGTGTTCTGCACGCCTCGATCTGCCGTTGCTACCACGCCATCGTTTTCTTGCCGTAAGCCTCAGTCAAAATCGCGATGCTCAAACGGTGTTAACGGGCTGATTGCGCTCCGCGCATTCAGCCCTTTTTGGGGCTGGTTCCGCTTCTGCCCCTGCTCGTTACCTAAGTACAGGTGCCGGAGGCACGTTTACCCCTCGCCCGGTCTCCCGTAAGTTAGAAGCTCTACCCGCGCACTCTCCCCATGGCTCGGGTTCCCTTACTTGGAGTGTGTGGATGGCTACGCCTGACAAGCTTAATTTCGGTCTTCTGCCGGAGCGGCACATCGAGTGGCGCACCTTGGCCACGAGCTACGGCATTGAAGTCTTTTTTATCTTGTTGCTGCTGGGCGCCGGGTTCTTTTTCCCAGACACGCTGCGGCTGAGGCAGAAATTCACAGTTACGGAGCTGGTTCCGAGGCCGGATTTGAGGCCCGAACCGGTTAAGCCAAGGGTGAAAGCGCGGCGTCCAGTGGAGCTCCCGAAGGTAGCGCCTCCGGTGTCCTTCCCGACGGCGAAGCTATTTGTGCCGAGAGATATCCGCGTAAAGAAAAAGAAAGAGGAGGAAGAGAAAGCTCCTCAACTGGAAGCAAAGTTCAAGGCGCCGGAATTAGCGCCGCCGCCGAGCGCGATGCCAGCCAGGATCGTGTATACGGGCGCATTCGGCAGCTCAGCCGCTCCCACCGTCAGCGCCCCGATTCAGAAGGTGCAGACGGGAGGATTCGGCGATCCTGATGGCCTGAAAGGACAGGGCAAGGACAACGCCCATCTGGCGGCCGCAAAGCTCGGGTCGTTTGATCTGCCCGAGGGTCAAGGTCAAGGGAACGGAGCCGGTGGCGCAAACGGCATTAAGGGCACGGTCGCCAGCGCCGGCTTCGGAAATGGAATCGCGCAGGGCGACAACCGGAACCGAGGAGGATCGGTGCAGACCGCGGGATTCGGAGCGCAGCAAGTTTCTCACAACGGACCGAAGATCGCCCAAGCGGACAGCGGCCCGGCGACCACGCAAGTAGAAATTATTTCGAAACCCAGCCCGGTTTATACGCAGGAAGCCCGCCAGCTCAAGCTGGAGGGAGAAGTTCTGCTCGAGGTGCTGTTTGGTGCGAACGGACAGCTGCATGTGAATCGCGTCGTACGGGGATTAGGTCATGGGTTGGATGAAGCGGCGGTGACCGCTGCCAGCCAGATGCGCTTCAAGCCGGCGCAGCGTATGGGAACACCCGTGGATTCCACGGCAATCGTACATGTGGTTTTCCAGTTAGCGTATTGAGTTTAGAGACAGAGAGGAACAGAGTCATGCGTACTTCGAAATGGATGCTTACCGCTTTTCTGCTGATCACGCTGAGTGCGATGGCACAGCAGAGCGCGAATCAACCGTCGTCGTCAAGCCCGGCGCAAGCGAATGCCGCTGCGTCGCAACCCGCGACTACACCGGCTCAACCGGTTTCCGCGGCTACCACCAACCCGGCTTCGGGACAATCGACAGCCGCGGCGTCGGCTGCCATGGCTCCGCCGACAACCATGGATCAGGTGGTGGATCGAACCATCCTGCGTGAACATGGCTTGATGGAATTGCTGAAGACGCGGACCCCGCTGGTCGAAACCTATCTTCAGAACCTGAAGGCCGATCAGAAACTTGGGGCTGTGCCGAGTGAGGACCATTACTTTCTCGGCCGGCTGGACCTCGGAGAAAGCATCGATCGCCGCGACTATCTTTCCCGGGATGAAAGCTTCCAGAAGAACCTTTTGGGCGGAGTGAGCAAGCTGTTCAAGTTTGAATACAAGCCCATGGGCTTCTCGTGGATGATTTTTGCCGATCGCGACGACTTCGATCGCGGTCACTACAGCTTCAAGTACGTGCGCCGCGAATTTCTTGGCGACGTGCGTTGCCTCGTCTTCGACGTCACGCCCAAGAAAGATGCGGGCAAAGGCCGCTTCCTGGGGCGCATCTGGGTGGAAGATCAGGATTACAACATTGTCCGGCTGAACGGCACCTATGCGCCGCGGCCGAGAAACGCTTTCTATTTCCACATGGACAGCTGGCGGTTGAACCTGATCCCCGGCTACTGGGTTCCGGCCTACATCTACAGCGAAGAAGGCGACTTCAGCTACGGAGCTAAAGACAAAATGGCTTTCAAGGCGCAGAGCCGCATCTGGGGCTACGATCTGAAGAAAGGCACGAAAGAAGACGAACTCACTTCGCTAAGGGTTGACTCAGTAAAAGACGAAACTCCTTCGACCACGGATGCTTCCCCGCTCGAGGCTCAGCGGGAATGGCAGCAACAGGCTGAGGACAACGTCGTCGAGCGCCTGCAAGAATCTGGCCTGGTGGCTCCCGAGGGGGAAGTGGACAAGGTTCTGCTGACCGTAGTCAACAACCTGATCGTCACGAATAACATTGATTTGCCGCGTCCGGTGCGGACGCGGGTCATGATCACCTCGCCGCTGGAAACCTTCAGCGTGGGCAACACGATTGTGGTCAGCCGCGGTTTGATCGACGTGCTTCCTGACGAGGCTAGCCTGGCGATGGTGCTTTCGCACGAACTGGCGCACATTGTTCTGGGACACAATCTGGGCAGCAAGTTCGCCTTCAACGACCGTATGCTGTTCTCCGATGAATCGACCTACAGCAACTTCGGCTTCCGGCACAATCCAGAGGAAGAAACCGCCGCCGACGCCAAAGCGATGGAGTTGCTGAAGAACTCACCCTACGCGCAGAAGTTGGATGTGCCTTCCTTGTTCCTCAAAGAGCTGACCGAACGGGCTCCGACGCTCTCGGCTTTATTGACGGCTCACCTGGGGAACAGCTTCACCAACGACAAAGGGCAACTGGTCAGGCTTTCGGCGCTGGCCACCACCGGGCCCGCTCTCGATCCAAGCAAGCTGGATCAGATTGCGGCTCTTCCCATGGGTGGACGCGTGAAACTGAATGCCTGGACGGACCGCGTGGAACTCACCAAGTCCGCGCCGGTGGCGATCACCTCGGCGCGCGACAAAATGCCGTTTGAAGTTACGCCGTTCTTCCCACGATTGAGCCGCCTGAACAGCGACGCCAATGTGGGCAACGCGACGTCGGCATCGAACACTGCACCGAGCAACTAAAACCCTTTTCGAGCGGACGGGCGAGGCCGCCCGTCCTTCATCGACCTTCGAACAAGTTGATGGAAGCGAGGCCGGGACCGGAAGCAATTCCGGAGTTCCGGCCTTCGTCTTTTTGCAACTCGAGGGTCGTTCTCATCCTCCAACAGGAAGTAAGCAATTGGAGCGAACATGAGAGTTGAACGGCGCACCGTGGATCTGACCGCTTACCCAGACCTTGTCGTGATTTATCTGGGGATGAGGTCAATACGATTACCGGAATTAAGACCTTGCTCGGCTTCGGGCCGAAGATTGACAACTCGGTTGCAGCCAAACCTGACGGCTTGCTGCGTCACGAATCGTTCCTCTTCTCGCTGCTGCCTCCGCATGTGGGGATGCGCCAGTATTGGCGAGACTTTCCATCGTTGGAACGTTGGTCGCGATCAGAGCCGCATATGCAGTGGTGGAAGAATTTTCTGCGCGATTCCGGCGGCACCGGATTCTGGCATGAGACGTATTTCAGGCGAAGCGAGATCGAAGCCATCTATGACGATATTGGGATTCCGATGGGTTTGTCGGCCTTTGCCCCTGCAGCGATTGCGCGAGGACCAATGTTTTCGGCCCGCACCCGCTTGGGCGTCCAGGGAAGCGAAACCGTAAGCACACCTCTGAGCGAGGCCGAACTCTACGGCGAGTCACAATAATGAGTGCTATCGAATTTTCAACGAGAATTACTCGTCAGAGTCGAGGCAAACTTCGGGCGTGAGAAACATCGGCAAACTATCGTCTTCGAAACGGCCAAGCAGTTCATCGAGCATCTGTTGTGTGGACGAGGCTCCGTCAACGACTGGGCTCGAATCGAAATCCACGAACTGTTCCGCCTGATCGAGGGCCAGGACCTGTTCGAAATCTTCTACGGCGTTCATTGCTAACTCCACTTCGTTCCAACCTCATCTGTGACTCCTCGATTATGTGGGAATGCGCTTACTTTCGGTAGGTTACCAACGGTCGTGATCTTCTTCTCGGGTCTCCTTTGTGGACCTTTGTTTCCTTTGCGGCTAACGATTTTGAAGCATCTGCCCGAGTATCGAAAGGGCTTTCAACCACAAAGGACACGAAGGTCCACAAAGGAAATCCTTCGATTTGGGAATCCTGCTACTGTTGCCCTTTGCTCTTGCCGGGCAAGCCCGCTGGGTTTTCGTGGGTGCGCTCGCGGAAGCCGCCTTTTAATCCGCTGGCCAAGGACACGGTCGACTCGCCGAATTTGTCGCGCAGGCGGTCGGCGGCAGAGAAAACTTGCTGCCAGCGTTGTCGGCGCGCGCCTTCGATCAAGTCTTCCTGTTGCGATGCGCTTTGAAACGACGATGCGTGCACGCCGAGCAGGCGGACCTGGGATCCCTTCCGCCAGTTCTTGCGAAACAGAGCGCGCGCCTGCTCAAAGATTTCGGTGTCGAGCTGTGTGGGAGCGGGCAAGCTATGAGCGCGCGTGATGGTGGTGAAATCTTTGTAGCGGAGTTTGAGTTGAATGGTACGCGCGTGCAATCCATGCTCGCGCAGGCGGCGGCCTACCATCTCGGAGAGGCGCATCAATGTTGATTCGATTTGGTCGGGATTGGCGGTGTCTTCGTTGTAAGTATGTTCGTGGCTGATGGATTTGGGATCGGTGTCGGCGCCGACCTCGGTGTCAAACCATCCTCCGGCGTCTTCTCCGCGCGCCTTGCCGGCCAGCGCCAGACCCCACTTGCCAAAGTGTTCTTGAAGAAACGCATCGTTGAAGCGAGCGAGGTCGCCGACGCGCTGAACGCCCAGGGCGTGCAGGCTTTGCTCGGTAACTTTTCCAACGCCTGGAATATCACGTACGTCGAGCGGGGCGAGGAACTTCGTTTCCTGCCCGGGAATGACCCAAAGAATTCCATGCGGCTTGGCCTTGGCAGAAGAAACCTTGGCAATCAGGCGCGAGACACCGATTCCAATCGAACAGTTCAACTGCGTGTCGGATTTTATCTTCTGGTGAAGAGCATGAGCGGCGCATAAAGGTGGGCCATGAAGGCGCGCGGTGCCGGTCATGTCGAGGTAGGCTTCGTCAATCGACGCCATCTCGACTAGCGGCGAGAAGGATGTGAGTACGCGATAAACTTTCTCGGAGCATTCGCGATACCGCTCAGGATGGCCGTTTACGAAGATGGCATGCGGACAAAGCTTGGCCGCCGTACGCAGCGGCATGGCCGAATGAACTCCAAATTTACGTGCTTCGTAGGAGGCAGCCGAGACTACGCCCCGCTCGTCACGCTGGCCTCCTACGACCACAGCTTTGCCTTTGAGTGAAGGATCGAACAGCTCTTCCACCGAGACGAAGAACGCGTCCATGTCTACGTGGAAGATGGTTTTGGCGAACGCAGGCATAGGAGCACGGGGAAGAGATTGCTGAAGGAATTGTACCAGTGGGACAGAGCCCAACGTCCCGCCGCATGTGAGAGCACGTCTCCCACATTTCCGACTAGGACGACAAGGAAACCAACGATGACGTGTCGAACTCCGGTTTCCGGGCTTCTGGCACCTTGAGATCTGGCATCGGGCGGCCCGCAAAGTGACGCCTGCAAGGCTTTGCCATCCACCGGGCCCAGCGCCCGGACCAGGTAAGGCGCGCGCTATCCGTGGCAAGGCCGGTGTCGGCATACATCATGCGATAAATTCTGGAGATGAGCACAAAAGCCACCCGTCCCCGGCGAGATTTGATGAAACGCGAACGCTTCCAAATTTGCCCCCAACCGTAGAAGCTGTCCCACACGGCCTGGGTACGGGAACGGATCTCTTCGCCTGACATCACGGGATGGTCCCAATACAGCTTGGGACGGAGCGGCTCTGGAATAAGCCAGCGCCGGGTGAGCGGAATTCCGGCGATGGTTGGCGGGTTATCGCCTAGCGTCTTTTCCCAACGGTTGAAATCGACGGTGCCAGGGTAAGGGCTAAGCAATACGAATTGTGCGAATGTGCATTCAGCGCTGATGGCCGCAGCGGCTGTGGCCGCGAAGGTTTCGGGACGGTCGCTGGGCAGGCCAAAAATAAAAGAGCCCAAGACATGCACGCCATGATGCCGGAATGTGCGAAGTTGCTCCGTCAGCTTCTCGCCGGCGAGGTTAAAATCTTTGTAGACATCTTTCAGTCCTTCTGGCGTGACCGATTCGACTCCCACCAGCGCGCCCTTGATGCGCGCGGCTTTCATGGCATCGAGAAATTCGGGATCTTCGGCCGCTTCCATGGTGATCTGGGTAAAGAAAACCATGTCGTCGGGAAGTTTCGAAAGTCGAGACATCAGTTCAAATCGTTCTGCCCGTATGGATTTCAGCTCGTTCACCCGGACGGTGTTTTTTTGCTGAATCGCGAGGCTAAGATCGGTCAGGGTGACGGGATAGAAATTGTCATCCGCCAGCGCAATAAAACGGAAGCCCAGCCGGCGCAACTGCACGATTTCTTCGATCACGACATCGGAGCTGCGCTGGCGGGGCCGCTGTCCATCGGTGCGCCAGACGGAGCAAAAAGAACAATGCTTAGGGCAGCCACGTACGGTCTGCACCGAAGCCCACATATAGCGATTGCGAGGAACCAGATCCCAGCGCGCAGCCACGAAGTCACTGGCCTCGATCTGGCCTCCGACGTAAAGAGGCTTGGGCACTCCCTCGCGGCAATCCTCGAGAACTCTCGCCCAGGCCAGGTCGCCGTCACCCTTTACCACCGAGTGCGCTCCTCCCAGTTCAAGCGCCTCTTCGGGATATAGTGTGGCGTGAATTCCGCCAAAGATGACATACGCTCCCCGGCTGCGCGCCGCCTTGCCAATCTCGTAACCCCGCAGCGCGTTCGCGGTATGAATACCGATGCCGACTACATCTCCGGCCTGAATCGACTCGGGGCGCAACTGGATTAGCGTTTCATCGACCAGCACAGGGTCGCCAAAACTTTTCGGAGTCGCCGCTGCTAACACGTATTGCCAGCGCGGAGTAATGACCGCCGTTCCAAAAGACACACTGCTTGGATTGATCAGGTGAACGTTCACGCCGGGAGCCTCCTTGGCACCGATTGCCCTCAAGCAGTCGCAATGTGCAGTGTTATTGCTGCTCGAATTGACAGGCTCCGCGTCGTTTCATTCACTCTGAAAGGCGCGGGATTTAGATGTGGCAGGGAGTGAAAGCGGACGGCCTGTCTACTCTCTCGGCCTGAAAGAAACCCACAAGATTAGAAAGCACCGCAAGATAGGTTCAAAATAGCGGCTGTTTGTAGGTTAGAGCACACCTATGGGGTTGTCAAGATTCATGACAAAACTGTCATCTTCGACGGTTCCGTTTTTGAACTGACAGCACCGTTCGGCAATCGAGGGTAATTTGGCCGCGGTCTATACTGCCGTCAGTTCGGGGCTGTGCGTGGATCGCGCCTGCCGGACTCGTTCGTAGACGCGGGCATATTCCTTGGCCGATGCGTTCCACGAAAAGTCCTTATTCATGCCATTGCGCATGAGCGTTTGCCAGGAAGACTGGTCGCGGAAAGCTTTCAGCGCTTCCTTGATGGTGAGCAACAGGGCTTCGCCGCTGTAGTCCGTGAACTTGAATCCTGTCCCTTTGCCGGTGCGCGCATCCCAGGAATCGATGGTATCGTCGAGCCCGCCGGTGGCTCGAACGATCGGAACAGTGCCGTACTTCAGGCTGTAAATCTGGTTCAATCCGCAGGGCTCGTATTTCGAAGGCATGAGGAACATGTCGCTGCCGGCTTCGATTTTGTGCGCCACCGCGTTGTCGTAAGCGATCTTGACTGCAATCTTTTGCGGAAACTGTTTCTGCATGCGCGCGAACATTTCTTCGTATTGCTTGTCGCCATTTCCCAAGGCGACGATAATCATTTCCTCACGCGCCAGCCGATCCATGATTTGCGCAATCAGATCGAAACCTTTCTGAGCCGCAAAGCGCGAGACGATTCCAATTACCGGCAGACGCAGATCCGCGTTGGCCACGCCAAACGACGCCAGCAGATCCTGCTTGCACTTGGCCTTGCCGGACAAATCCTGTGGTGAGTATTTGGCGATAATGAACTTGTCGGCCTGCGGACTCCACTCGTCGTAGTCGACACCATTGAGAATTCCGGTCACGGTCGCGGCTCGGTCGCGGAGCACGCCTTCCAGCCCAAAACCGAATTCCGCAGTCTGAATCTCATGGCTGTACTTACGGCTCACCGTGGTAACGAAATCGGAGTACACCAGCGCTCCTTTGAGAAAGTTCACTTGCCCAAAGAATTCCATTTTGTCGATAGCCAGCAAGTCCCAGGGCAGGGTAAGAAGCGGCAATGTGTCCGGCGGAAACAGCCCCTGGTATCCCATGTTATGAATGGTGAAGACTGTGCCCACATCACGGAAGGCGGGATCTTCCGCATACTGTGTTCGCAGCAGCACCGGAATCAGCGCCGATTGCCAGTCATGACAATGAAAAACGTTAGGAACACCTAATATCTTGGAGGCTTCAAGCACGGCGCGCGAGAACAAGGCAAAACGTTCGGCATTGTCGGGATAGTCTCCCGCAGATGTGCCGTACAACGCTTCGCGGTCGAAATACGGAGGGTAGTCTACGAAATAAAAGCGCACGCCCGAGTGACTGCCACCGGTAACCACGGAGCAGAATCGATAGTGGTCATCAAAGGGCACGGTGATGCTGCGGACAACGGTTTGCGCGTCGGAGAGCTTGGTTTGACGATAGCGAGGAACGTATACGCTGACCTGGTGCCCGGCGGCAACCAAGGCTCGCGGCAAAGCGCCAACCACGTCGGCCAATCCGCCAGTCTTGGAAAAAGGCACGCATTCCGAGGCAGCAAAAGCAATATGCATAAATACAGCCCTCCAAAATATGGGCCCCGGCTTCGGCGCAAGTTATGATAGAGGGCGGCTCGCTGCACGCCATCCGGCGCACGAAGATTCGCGGGGATGAGAGTCCAGTGTAGTCGTCCGAAAGAAAGAGGGTCAATGTGCCGAAAGTATCTGCTGCGCGTCCTGCTCCCAGAACGCCCAAATTGGGTCAGCATTTTCTCGCCGACCCCTCGGCCGCATTACGCATTGCCGAAGCCTTCGGGGATCTGTCTCAGAGCACGGTGCTCGAAATCGGTGCTGGACGCGGCGCCCTGACTTCCCTGCTCGCGCGACGAGCCCGCCGCTTGATCGCGATTGAACTTGATCGCGTCCTGGCCGCCCAGCTGCGCATGAAATTTTCTTTGACCCCGAATGTCGAGATCATCGAAGGCGACATCCTCGCCATTGATTTCGATACGCTCTTCGGACCCAAGCCCGGCAGCACCCGTCCGGGAATGAACCATCAACCGGAAAAGGTGCAGGTCGTGGGCAATCTTCCTTATTTCATTACGTCCGACATTCTGCTGCGCCTGTTCGCGTACCGGAGATACTTCGAGACCATCGTGCTCATGGTGCAGAAAGAAGTCGCAGACCGGCTGGCGGCGCGTCCCGGAAGCAGCGAGTATGGCCTGATCTCGGCCACGGCGCAGCTTTACGCCAGAGTCGAAAAACTGTTCACTCTGCCGCCGAGCGCGTTTTCGCCGCCGCCTAAAGTACACTCCACGGTAGTTCGGCTTGCGATCGATTCCAGGATCGAGGGCTTGAATGTGCCGGAGGCCGACTTCATTGATTTTCTGAGAAAGTCCTTCGGCCAGAAACGAAAGACGCTCTGGAATAATCTGAAATCCGAGTACCCGGCGGCTGTTTTGCGCACAGCCCTGGAAAAATCCGGAGTAAAGCCGACAGTGCGGGCCGAAGCGTTGTCGTTAGAAAAGAGCGCCGCATTATTTCGAGCCTTGCTAGAAGCAGCAGGTACGTGATTTCCTTTGTGTACCTTTGTGTACCTTGGTGTCCTTTGTGGTTAATGCCTTTCTAAACCACAAGGAGATGCAAAATGGATTCGACAGTTCGCCATCCTGCAGTAGCTGGCAGGTTCTATCCCAAAGACCGTGAAACCCTGCAAAGAGATCTCCAATCCTACTTTCCAGCTCAGGCTACGCCGACCCCCGCTCTCGGATGCGTCGCCCCGCACGCTGGCTACATCTACTCAGGCGCGGTAGCTGGATCCGTCTTCGGCACGCTGGACTTGCCCCAACGCATTATCGTGCTCTGCCCCAACCACACCGGCAAAGGGCGTCCGCTGGCGATCATGAGCAGCGGCTCATGGGAAACTCCACTGGGCTCGGCTCCAATCGATTCGACTCTGGCTGAAGCCCTGAAGAAACGATTCCCCCTGTTGACCGAAGATGCCGATGCTCATCGCAGCGAGCATGCCATCGAAGTGGAACTACCGTTCCTCCAATCCCGCCGCCCCGATTTCAGGTTCGTCCCCATTGCGTTGGGCACAGGAAAGTTCGAGACCTTAGAAAAATTGGGCGAGGCGGTAGCCGACACGCTGCACGCACAGGACGAAAGAATTCTGATTATCGCCTCGAGCGACATGAATCATTACGAGAACGACGCCGTGACTCGGATAAAAGATCGTAAAGCGATCGAACGGATTCTGGCGCTTGACGCGAGTGGACTATTCGACGTCGTAATGAAGGAAGAAATCAGCATGTGCGGTTTCGGCCCGGCGGTCGTGATGCTGACCGCCGCCAAACGGCTGGGCGCAACCAAGGCCGAACTGATCAAGTACGCGACCTCGGGAGATGTCTCCGGCGACCGCGACATGGTGGTTGGCTACGCGGGCGTGGTTGTGCGCTGAAATCGGTAGGCTGCGGGACCTGCATTTCTGGGGATATCGGCGCCTGGGCCGGGCTTCCGATCGAGGAAGTGGTCGTATGGATTGCAGTGAGCTACGCGACGGTGATCGTGTTTGAGGTTTTCAAACTATGGCAAGCGTCGGGTAAGAAGGCGAAACACGCGTTTCTGGGTGGGGAGTGAAAATTCTCGCTGGCGGGATCCTGCAGAGTTTCGCTCGATTACCCGGACGGTGCCGTCCGGGTATCCGCGAGCATTGCAAAAGAAGTACGAGTTCTGCGCTCGTTTAGTCGTCCAGGTTCGAGTTGGAGGCGGTTACTTCTTCGGGTTCTTCGTACTCTCCTGCCAGGCTGAAATCGTTTTGTCCGAAATCGTCGTTCTCTCCGGGGACACCGGATTGTTTCTCCAGCTTTCGCTGCTGTCTTTTCTCTAATTTTTCGCGCTGCTTGTCCTGCCGCGAGCGCTCCTTCTGGCGTTTGTTAAAGCTTGAGCGACTTCGACCAGCCATACCCACCTCCAGGGATGATTTTGCGGGTTGCGATCCATCCGAAGCATCGTCAGTTCGACGTCGTAAACTACGACGCCACCGGTTCGGGATGGACGGCGGATTTTGCCTGCTTGCGCACGCCCGCTGGTTTAGTTTTGGCAGCCTGGGCCTGGAGTAGTGCTTGAGTTCGTAACCGGCGCTGAATGTTCTGCTTCCGCGTCCGGTTGGCTCGGGACTTGTCTCCGTTAATTAACGACATAGATATCTCCTCCCACACCTGGCTTTTGAGTCTTCTCAATCGCGAAGGCGCAGGCTGGTTGCGATGATCTTCGTGGTTAAGGGCTGACTCCAGTATACGCGATTACTCCCAGCGGGAAAACATTACATAAGGGCACGAAGACGACGGCTGCGTGCCGGCAAGGGGCGCCGTTTCCCTCCGAATACGCGCTCACGATGACAAAGACGGGCTACCCGCTTCCTCTACCACACCCGGCAAGCGTTCTCCCGCACCATGGGTTGGCCTTTGTGGCAGCCGAAAGCCTTTGCGAACTCCGACATATTGGACACCACGTTGTTGACCCTGTACTTGTCCAGCGGATGCGGGTTCATGAGCAGGATTGTGCGCATCATTTCTGGACGCAAGTTGCCACACCAGATGTTGGCGTAGGACAGGAAGAAACGTTGCAACGCGGTCAGGCCGTCATCCCCTTTGGTATCGAGGGTCTGACCTTTCGCTTTCAGATCCGTATCGAGCGCAGATAAAGCCAGATGGATTCCGCCATTGTCGGCCGTGTTTTCTCCCTGAGTTAGGCGGCCGTTTTGTTGCACCCCGGCTTCGGGAACGAACTCGGTGTACTCGTCAGCGATGCAGTCTCCTCGTTTGTCATAAGCTTTGGCATCGTCCTCGGTCCACCAGTCGCGCAGGTTTCCATTCGCGTCGAACTTTCGCCCCTGGTCGTCATACCCATGGATGGTCTCATGCCCAATCACCGCGCCGGCGGCCGCGTAGTTGACCGAATCGTCTTTGGTGGGATCGAAGAATGGCGGTTGCAGAATTCCTGCCGGGAAGTTGATGGTGTTGGTCTGGGCATCCTCGTAGGCATTGACCGTCGGCGGCGTCATTCCCCACTCAGTTCGATCTAGCGGCTTGCCAATTTTCTTGAGCTGGCGGTCCATTTCAAATGCCGCAGAATGCTCTACGTTGACCAGATGATTGTTCCCAATTTCTAAAGCCGAATAATCGCGCCAGTGGTCGGGATATCCGATTTTGTCGATCTGGGCGGCGAGCTTAATCCGCGCCTGCTTCTTGGTTTGCGGGCTCATCCAATCCATGGAATCGATTTCCTGGCCGAGCGCGACTTTGAGCGCATTCACCATTTGCTGAACGCGTTCTTTGCTCTCAGGCGGAAAGGCCCGCGCTACATACGCCTGCCCTAGCAACTGCCCGATATCGCGGTCTTCCGATTGAATGCATCTCCGCCAAAGTGGCTGAAGCTCTTTCGCGCCGAACAGGGTTTGAGGAACAAAGGTGAAGTCTTCGTTTACGAAATCCTCGCTCATCGCTCCGGCCAGACCGTTCAGCAACTGCCATCTGAAATATGCTTTCCAGTGGTCGAGAGGCTCGCTTTGAATCAGTTGCTCAGTGCTGCGAAAGAAATCGGGTGAGGTCACGATAAAAGTGCCCGTCGCGGGACCATGTACCAATTGCAAATAGCGAGTGAAGTCGAACGATGGAGTCAGCTTCTGCACCGCGTCCAGACTCATTTCGTGGTCGAGGTTCTTAGGATCGCGCCGTTTGACGATATCCATCGCGGCCTTGGCCATGGACGTTTCCATTCGCAGAATGACGTCCGCGTCCGCCTTCGCCTGAGCCGAAGGCACTCCAGAAAGTTCCAACATGCGGGCAATATGAGCGACGTACTTAGTTCGGATCTCGACCGACTTCGCGTCGTCTTTCAGATAGAAATCGCGGCCCGGCATCGCCATTCCGCCTTGATCAAACTGTCCGATCACGTGGCTGGTATCGTGAAAATCGGGCTGTGCGCCAAAACCAAACAGGGCCGCGTAGGTCTCGGGATCGGCGGGATTCCAGGCGCCGTGAATCGACCGGTGCAGATCGGCCACTACCTCGACCATTTCGGTCTTGCTGCGCATTGCCTCGATGCGCTCCAACTGTGGCCGCAAGGTAGAAAGGGAGTTCGCGTCTCTCTCTTTCTGATCGGTGCAAGCCGACCAGTAATCGCCGACCTTCTGCTCGACTGGCGTGCGCTCTGCGGGCGGCTTGGCCGCTACTTCGAGCACAGTTTGATGGAGAAAGGTCTCGTTCCACAACTGAAGCTTCCCGAAGGAGTCCCAGAATACTTCATCCGGAGGAACAGGATTGTCGGCGATCCAGCGATTGCACGAGTACGCATAGAAATCAGTGCAAGGATCGACCGACTTATCTACATTCCTCGCGTCGAAGTGATCAAGCTGCGGAGCCAGTTTGCCGGCATCTTGCGCAGCCGTAGTTTGGCCGAATACAGGAAATGACAAACAGCTCAGCAGAAGAATCGGAACTAGAACCGATCGCATGTTAGAAGCCTCTGAGTTTTCGTTTACTGGGACGGACAGAAAGCTTACCACGCGAGGTTCCTTCTGGCATCAACCAAGCAGCCGCAAGTGCAATCGAAGTCATAACAAAACACCGCCAGACAGTTTTGCGGTATGTGCGCCGAGGTCGATCCAAACTATTGCAACCCCGTGTCCGGCATTACCGGCGACGTTTCATCGTTCCTTAGGATGCCGGATTGGAATCTCCTCAGCAAAGAAAAGGGGCGGCCGAATGCCGCCCTTTTGATGCACAATCGTTCCCCGTTCTAATGGTGACCGCCGCCGGAATGGCCAGCACTGGAATGCCCTATCGGTGAAGCGCTCGCGACGCTACCGGATTGCCATCCCCCCATCTGCCCAGGCGCGTAATAGCCACCGTGCCATCCGCCGACCCCTATGGGTGCAGAGTGGACTTTCGCCGTGGCAAATCCCTGTTGTTGAACCGTGCTCGACAGTTGGCTTAGGTTCTTGACGCCGCCGCGCGGAATTCCGAGTCCGGCCGAATTCTTCGTAATTTCCATCTTGTTAAACGATCTTCCTGTTTGGATCGGCAAGGGGCCGCGGTTCACGATAACCGTTCCCTGGCCTGAACTAGGAGGCTGCGGCAGAGCGTAGTGCGTTGGCGAATTAATGATCCGCGGCGCGTTCCATCCGATAAAAGAGCCGCCCGGCTGCCAGCCCCAAGCGCCCGTCGGCAGATAAACCCAGTTGCCGGAGTGGTACGGCGTCCATCCCCACGGGTACGCCGAAACCCAGCCATAACCAAAACCGGGTGCATACGCCCAAGCGCCGTTCATGAACGGATCCCAGCCCGCACCGGCAAAGTACGGCTGCCAAACGCTGCCGTAGCCCGGATAGTTAGAAAAGCTTCCGTAGTAATTCAGGTCGCTGGTGCCGTACGCATACGGCGAATAGCTGCTGGAGGAGTTGCTGGCGTAGACCTCGTGGTATTGATTCTGCTCTTTATCCCATGCGTCAAAGGGATCCGGCTCTAGATCCTTGGCCAACGTATGCCGATCGTCATCCGTCAGGTCGAACGTCGCCGTATGGTTTTTGCTGACGGCTATCGTTCCTGAATCACCAGCGATCTGCGCATCCCCGCTGAACACGGCTAAGGTCGCAGTGACGTCAGCCATCTCAATCCGCAGATGTGCGGAATGCGCCAGCGTGAGCTTTTCATGAGCAAAAGTCAGAGCAAACTCATCGTCCTTCGCGCCCGCGAAGTTGAGGTACGCAGTGCCTTCCTGCAGATGGACCGTCGAAACCTTGGCCCCAGAGTCGCGCAGGGAAAGCTGCGGAAACTCGATCAGCGTGTTCGGGGTGACTCGCAGCGTACTGCCGTCTTCGAATTCCACTTCGGCGCGACCCTCATTCCGGGTACGCAACTTTACGCCCCGAGTGATGGGCAAATTCAGGAATGCTTTCTCATAGCCCTGGCCGGTATTGCGGTCGACCTGGACGTCGCCCTGAACCTCGCTCAATCGCACCATGCGGACTTGCGAATCAGCAATGGCGGGAACGGTAAAGGAGGGAATCGCGAAAATCAGAGAAGAAGCTGCCGCTGCGTGCATCAGCAGCCTGATGTTTAGCTTGGACATAGAACACCCCCGGGAAAGGCCCCTCTTGCGTTATTAGAACATGGTTTGCGCTATTTTGTTGCCCGAACATCAGATATATTCGGCCGCCTTTGACTGCTCACTTGCCACCGGTACCCGCGAGCTGCAGCATACGCTGAGCGCGGGCGCGTACTACCTTGATCACAGCCGGATCGTCCGCGATCTTTTGCAAGACCGGAGCCACCGCCGAAATCTCCGCCAGGCCGCCGCTGTTCGAGGCTTCTTCCATGTTCTTCAATTCTTCGTCCAAGGCAAGCTTTTGATAGCGAAGGTGGTAATCCAGCCGATGGCCGAACTCCAGGGTCGTCGAAAGGGACTGGAAGAAGGTAGTCAGGTCCTGAACCGAGGGCACCTGAGAATAGTTATAAGTCTCGCTCGTGTTTTTTTGCGCGTCTTTGTAGGCGAGGGTTTTGGATCCGGTGGAAGCCAATTTCTTATTCTTGGAATCAATCTGCCCTTCGAAGTAGTGAGCGCGCTTAGCCAAATCGAAAACACGAGCGCGCCCGGCCTGGGACATCGTGAAATCTGCATGAAAAGAATCCCCTTCTTCAGAGTCCGGGCTGAGCTTGCCGTCAGAATCGTAGGAAGAGCGGCCATCTTCGGATACCGAGATGACGTAGTGATCCGGTTCGGAGCCGGGAAAGTCCAACGTGAAAATGACCGTGGGGACGGCTGTCGGCTGGGCCTGCGCGAAAGCCGGGAAGCACGCGATCAAGCAAACAAGCGCAACCATTCGGAACCGAGCGGAGAACATGCAGAAGGAATTATGCCAAAATGTGCTCGTCGTACAAAACCTTCTCATGCCCGCTGGCGTTCCAGCGTGGCCGAGGTGTGCAGATGGCAAATCGCAATGGCAAGGGCGTCGGCTGCGTCAGGCGGTTCCGGAATCTCTGCCAAGTTCAGCAGTCGCGTGACCATATGTTGCACCTGTTGCTTCTCTGCCCTGCCGTAGCCGACCACCGCGGACTTAATGGAGAGAGGCGAATATTCAGCGACCTCCAGCCCCGCCGACGACGCAGCCAGCATCGCAACACCGCGCACTTGACCCAGCTTGAGCGCCGACTTCACGTTCAACGCGTAAAAGACATCTTCGATCGCGACCCGGTCCGGCCGATGCTCGACAATAACCGCGCCCAAGCGGTTGAAAATGGTTGACAAGCGCGACGGCATAGAATCGCGAGGAGAGAGTTTGACTGCGCCGCAGGTCAGGCAAATCAGCGTGCCGTCGTGGCCGAGCTCGACAACGCCGAAGCCGGTGTACTCCGTACCGCAATCGATTCCTAAAACACGCATCGACCAGAGTCTAGCATCCGGCGGGCGAGATTTTGTTTACTCCTGACGCTTGCCCTGCTTACTCCTGATTGAACAGATCCGAGCGGTCGAGTTGCTCGCCCTTGAAAAAGACGATCGAAATGCGCTCGACCGCGCCGATGTCATCGAGCGGATTCCCATCGACCACCAGCAGATCGGCATCATTGCCCGCGCGAATCGAACCAATGTGATTATCGGCGCCGAGCAAACGCGCAGCATTGTAAGTCGCAGCTTGAAGCGCAACCGCGGGCGGAATTCCGGCGCGCACCCAAAGTGCAAGTTCGTGTTGCACGGTCGGACCGTGGAGTATGAGGAAATTGCCGGCGTCACTTCCGGTCACGAGGGCAACGCCGTTCTTATACGCCTGCAGCAGGTTCTGCGTCCCCGTTTCCAGGTTGAAGGGGAACTGCGCGATGCCTTCGCGGATGGGCTCGACGTCCTTGGATCCCATTTCCTTTTCAGTATTCTCGATCAAGTCCGTAGGCCCTACTTGCTGCACCAGCGAGCGCTTCAGCAGATCGGTATTCCCTGCGGCGAAGTCTCGGAATGCCTCGCCCACGCTCAACGTCGGATCGTAAGAAATTTTCTTCCTGACCATTTCCGCGAACAGGGCATCTGGAATCGCCTCGCGAAAAGACCCATGCTCGATGGAGTTTGCGCCAGCTTGCACCGCATCTGTCACGTCGCGCACATCCCCGGTATGCACGGCCAGAGGCAATTGCTGAGCATGGGATTCCTGGGCAATGGCCTGGAAAATCGCGCTGTCCATACGATTAAAGACCCGTGAACCTCCTCCCGCTTCCAGTATGGCCTTGATGCAATCAACGTTGGAGCGCTTGAGTTCGTCAACCTGGCGGCGCGCTTCATCGGCGGAAGTGGGAAGGCGCGTGAACTGCGCTTCCGCCTGATCGCGAATATTTGGCGGCATGCCCCTGAAATATTCGGTGCCGTGCCCACCTTGAGCGGTAAAGAGTGGCCCACACGTAAACAGTTCGGCTCCCAGCCTCTCGCCGCTATTCACGCTTGAGCGGACATTGAGCACAATGTCCAAAGGGTCGCCCACGCTTCGAACCGCCGTCACGCCGCTGTAAAGGTAAGCCGCCAGATTGCGGAACATCTGGGATTCTGGGCTGTAATGGCTCATGTCCGTATAAAAACCACCCGGCGCCACAAGGTGTACGTGGACATCAATCAGCCCCGGCAGAACAGTTTTGCCGGCGGCCTCGATGGGCGTCGCTTTCACTGTTCTCGGGTCCGGTCCTTCCCCTTCATAGACCTGAGCAATCTTGCCGCCACGAATTAAAATCGCGCCTGACTCAATCATTTTTCCGTCGCCGACAAAAATGCGCGCCCCGCGAATCAGGTAGGTTTCTCCACGGGCCAATTCCCGGTTCAGCATCTTGGTCTTCGCCACATTCTGCTTGGTATGCGCCTGCCAAAGACCCAACACGATGAACGGCAACATTACCGCGCCTACCCAGAGCTTGGCCGAGCCGCGAATCTTTTCTTCTTTCTCCCAACGGAAAAGCTTGTACGAAATGAAGAGTCCCACAAATACGGTGATCAGCAGAGCAAATGCCGGAAAACCATTCGCTAACAGACTTTCCTTTCGCAGCATCATCCCTTCGAGCCCCGAAACTAAGTACGTGGCGGGTAGGAATTGCGTCACGATGAGCAACCATGCGGGAAACATCGAGGTCGGAAACGTAGCGCCGCTCAAAAACAGCATCGGCAAGTAGACCAATTGAACCAGGATTTGGCTTTCCTGCATGGACTTCGCCACGGCCGCGAGAATCATTCCGATGGCGCGAAAGGCCAGAATGCCCAGTGTCGCGAACAAAAGAATCGATCCCATCCTCTCGGGCCATGCCATGCCGTACCCGAAATGCGCCACACAAAACATAAACAGCACCAGGGGCATAAAAAGAATCCACCCCACGACGGTCGCCGCGATCAGAATTGGAGCCGGAGTAATCGGAGTAACTTTGTACCGCCGAAGTACGTTAGACTCGCGCTCCTGCACGGCGCGCATGCCCGCACCGAACAAACCGTTGCCCAGCACCCCGATGATGATCACCATGGTCACGATCTGGGTCATGGCGTTGCCGCGGTCCCCATGCATCGCCTGGGCGAAGACCACAAAGAAAATCAGCGGGAACATGTAATTGAAAAACAGGACGGACTTCTGCCGCAGCGCGAGCTTGAGATCCAGTTGGATGAGCGCGATGTAACTTTTCATTTCGTCCGCATCAGTCGCGAAGGCGCTTACCGGTCAATTCGATGAACACATCCTCCAGCGTAGGCTTCTTGAGATGAACATCCACCAACTCAAGACCGTTCTGGTCGATCCATTTGATCAAGTCCACCAGCGTGGCCGCGGGACGCCGCGAAATCACGGTCAGCGTATGCCCAGTCGAATCCACAATGCTCTCGATCGACTCGACCCAGACTGGATGCTGCGCCGGAATGGGCTTGTCGCATGTCACCACGATGGTCGAAGCCGCGCGGCTCTGCTGCTGCAGTTTGCGCGGAGTGTCCATCGCGATGATGCGCCCCTGATCGATAATCGCAACCCGATCACAAAGACGCTCCGCTTCCTCAATGTAGTGCGTGGTCAAGAGAATCGTGCGTTTTTCGTCGCGCAGTTGCTCGAGCAACCCGTGAATCTCGGCGCGAACCTGCGGATCGAGTCCGGTGGTGGGCTCGTCAAGAAACAACAGAGCGGGATCGTTGACCAATGCAAGTGCCAGCGCCAGGCGCTGTTTTTGGCCGCCCGAGAGTGTGCTGTAGAAGGCATCACGCTTGTCCTCGAGCTGAAGCCGCTTCAAGATTTGGTTCGCGTCAACGTTACGGCTGTAAAACGAGGAGAACACGTGGAGAGCTTCGCGGACGCGAATCTTATCCGGCAGATTCGTAGCTTGCAGACAGACGCCGATGCGATCCTTGAGTTGCTGTTTCTGTTTTTCCGGATCGAAACCCAGCACCGATACTTGCCCGCCACTACGCGGCCGCAAGCCTTCCAGGATTTCCACCGTAGTCGTCTTGCCTGCGCCATTCGGTCCGAGCAGGCCAAAGACTTCACCGGTCTGGATTTCGAAATCGAGGCCACGCACGGCCTCAACCGGCCCGTAGGCTTTGCGTAACTCTCGGACGGAAATGGCTGGTTCGCTGGCCATTGAGGAATGTACAGGCTATTCGAGGAAGTGCTGTAGCGTCAAAGTCAGCAGCATTTCGGACGACGCGCTTTCGCGTTCTCTTGCTCACGCAGGAACGCGGCATATGCCCTCGGGGAAGAACATATTTGATTCCGCGAAAGAAAACGCATGTAAGCAGACTCATCGAAAATCTCGCGAAGGGCCGCCATCAGAGTCGTGGCGATTTGCCGTAGTCGCATCATCCCTGTTCCTCCGCGGCGAAACGTGTGGGCACGAATGGCGCTTCCCTGACACGCGCCTGCATCCGGCCCGAGATCACGCTCACCCATAAGGAAATCGACTCCAACAAAATGAGCGCAACCATGCAAACCAAGGCTCCAGCGACGGCTGCGTCCAGCCGGTCATTGAAGATCAGTCGCGAAACTCCATGACTGGGCGCAGTGGAGGACGCAAGTTGCCGCGCATGCGCCAGAAAACCGATGCGCGGATTGGGATCGAACACCTTATGCCACGATGCGGTAAACGTAACCGCAACCAACCAGGCGAGCGGCGCAAGAGTCACCGGCGAATACTTTGCGTTGCCCATCTTGACGATGATGGTTGTGGCCACGCAAAGCGCCACTGTCGCCAACAGTTGATTGCATATCCCAAACAGCGGCCACAGCGAATTGATTCCGCCCAGGGGATCTTTTACACCTTGCCACAAGAACGATCCCCACGCGGCCACGATCAACGCGCTGGTAGCCAGAATCGACGGATACCAACCCGTACGGCCAAGTGGCCTCCACACGTGGCTGAGGGCATCCTGCACCATGAAGCGGCCCACGCGCGTGCCCGCATCGAGAACGGTAAGAATAAACAAAGCCTCAAACATAATCGCGAAGTGGTACCAGATGGCCATCACAGCTTGTCCGCCCAAGCTGCTGGAAAAAATGTGGGCCATGCCTACAGCAAAAGCCGGAGCGCCTCCAGTGCGATTGAACAAAGTCTGCTCACCCACGGCCTGCGCCAGCGCATGCATCCCAGCGGCAGTAACCGGGAATCCCCATCCGCTGATGGTTGCAGTCGCCGCTTCGGGAGACTGGCCCACGATTCCGGCCGGACTGTTGATCGCGAAATAAGTTCCCGGCGAAAGCACGCATGCGGCAATCGTTGCCAGAATAGCCACCATGGATTCGCACATCATCGCGCCATAACCCACCATGCGAGTTTCGAGTTCGCGCCGAATCAGCTTCGGAGTTGTGCCGCTCGAAATCAAAGAATGGAATCCGCTGATGGCGCCGCAAGCGATCGTGATGAAAGCAAAGGGAAAGATTTTCCCGGCGAAGATTGGTCCCGACCCGTCGACAAACCTTGTCAGGGGCGGCATCTGCAGGGTCGGACGCAGCGCGACGATTCCCAACGCCAACAATGCGATCGTTCCCAGCTTGACGAATGTACTCAAGTAATCGCGCGGTGCGAGCAGCAACCAAACCGGTAATGCCGAGGCGGCAAATCCATAAATGATAATGATCACAGCAAGCGTTGGCGCGGTCAGGGTAAACCACGGAGCGACCGCCGGAGTCTGCGAGACCCACTGTCCACCCCAAATCGCAAGCATGACGAAAATGAATCCCAGAAACGAAACTTCCAGGACTTTGCCGGGACGCAAGTGGCGCAGATAAAAACCCATGAACACCGCGATAGGAATGGTCATCGCGATCGTGAACACGCCCCAGGGACTCGCCTTCAACGCGTTTACCACGATCAACGCACCTGCACCGAGCAGAATCACGATGATGCTGATAACCGCCGCATAGGCCACAAACCCGCCGACGATGCCGATTTCCTCGCGCGCCATTTCGGTCAGCGACTTTCCGTCTCGCCGCACCGAGAAAAGCAGAATGACAAAATCCTGTACGCACCCGCCAAACACAGCGCCGATCAATATCCAGAGCGTCCCCGGAAGGTAGCCAAACTGCGCCGCAAGCACAGGCCCCACCAGCGGCCCCGGTCCAGCGATGGCGGCAAAATGATGCCCAAAGAGTACCCACTTGTTGGTAGGCACGAAATCGCGGCCATCCTCCAATCGCTCGGCAGGAGTGGCTCGCCGCGCATCGAGCGCGAGCACCTTGGCGGAAATAAATCTGCTATAGAAACGGTAGCCCAACGCGTATGCACAAAACGCCGCGACGACCAACCACATGGCATTGATCTCCTCGCCGCGGTGCAACGCAATTGTTCCCAGCGCCAGCGCGCCAAGAACGGCAAGGCCAAGCCAAGTGAGGATTCGGATCGATTTTGTCATTTCTTAATTTTTATTGAGCCGAAGTCTTATGGCGATCGATAGGTTCCAGAATCTTATCCTGAAACAACTCCACGCGGACAAACCCAAAGCCTTGCTCCTCACGCCCGCTGAAATGAGCTTTCAGAGCCGTCTCCGTTGGAAGGGTGTATTGATTGGGTTGAAAGGCAGAGATCACCCAAACGCGCTGGTAGCTCGCAACAATCTGATTCAGCAGCTCAGAGTTTGGCCGCGACGGACGCGTCGTAAGCAACTCTAAATCCGTCTGCTCCGGGAACTCGTGGATTGGAGCATCAGCAAGGTGAAACTGTCTCCGATATTCGTCGAATGCAAGTCTCTCTTCACTGTAGCTAAAGAGAACGGCATCGCTTGCTCGTGCCTGTGACAGAACGTACCGAGTCGCACCTCTCCAGTCGTCCGTGTGTCCTGCGTCGGCGCGACCGCGAAAGTAGGAGTATGTACCGTTCAGTGAAAGTCCAAGCAAAACCATCAGAGCAGCGGCGAAGACAACGCTCGAACGAGCCCGGCTCAACGCATCGGACGCGAGCAGCACCAGCGGCGGAAGGCAAAAGATCAGGAAGCGAGGCTCGAAAACCAGCCAACGGACCGAAACGACCAGCACGAATACCACGGGCAGAATCAGCCAAGTCGAGAGAAACCAATATTTCCACGAATCCGCAGACGCCGTACTCGATCTCAGGCCAGCGCCCGCGCCGATCAAGGCCAGCACTCCATAAACGGCCAGAAGCAAGACGCCACCGTTCCCCGTCATATCGAGAGCGAACCTGTACCAGTCTTGTAGCGTCGGCGTGGTCAGCCAGGAAAGTTGGGTCCGGTCCGATGAAAACATAAGGCAATAAGCCAAAGGAGAGATCAACAAACAAATTATCGCAACACTCAAGAAGAATTGCTTCCAGGCAATCTCACCCCGCCGGAAAAATAGTGAGACCCACTCTGCCAGCAACATTAAACTTCCGAAAACCTGCGTGTACACGATCAGCGTGCTGCTCAGAACGTACGCGGCCCAGTTGCTACGCGTGGGCCTGTCCAGGCTGCACAAGAAAAGCAACGACGATAGAATCGCAAGCAACATGAACAGGCTGTAGGCCCGAGCCTCCTGCGAGTATCGGATGTGGAAGGCGTGAACCGAAAGCAACAGCGCGGCCACTCTTCCGGCCTTCGGTCCAAAGAGACGAGTGCCAAGCAGATAGATCGCGGGTATCGCAACCACCCCCGCCACCACTGACAGAGAGCGTATGGCAAACTCGCTGCTGCCCAGCCGGATCCAGCCGCGCAGAAGCAGGTAGTACAGGACCATGTTGGCTTGGCGGTGGGTAATTGCAATCCAAAAAAATCGCCAATCAAGCCGTGCCAGTGTCGCGCTGGCTGCCTCGTCAAGCCAGAAGCTCTTGGTTCCCAAGCGAATGAATCTGAGAACGGTTGCGAGCGCAATGGCGATGATCAGCCACAACCTAAAACCAAAGGCCGACGCCCGTCGAATCCCGATAATGTCCTCAGCACTTCGGCAGAGTTCACTTGTCACTGCGCGAGAGCATACCGCATCCCGGTGACCCAGGCAAAATCAGAGCTTCAATTGACAATCCTGCATTCGCAGTTAAGAATCTGCTATTCATGCCTGCCTTCGAAGAACTCCTTATTCGTTACGCAGTCCAGGTCATTGAATTTGTATTAGTGCTTGCGACAGGCGCGTTGATACTGCGCCCACGGCCGATCCGCGCAGAGCCGTCTGCTCTTCTGTGGCTGGAGAAAAACTTTCTCCGTCTGGCCCGAAGAAAAAATGCCGCTGTCGTTACGGTGGGTCTGATGTGCATCCTGATCCGAGGGGCGCTGATTCCAATTCTCAGCGTTCCTGAGCCTTATTATCACGACGAATACAGCTACCTGCTGGCCGCTGACACCTTCGCCCACGGCCGGCTCACGAATCCAACCCATCCGATGTGGGTTCACTTTGAGAGCTTTCATATCATCCAGCGCCCCACCTACATGTCCATGTACACGCCCGCTGAAGGCGTAGTGTTAGCCGCGGGGCAACTGCTCGGCCATCCCTGGATCGGTAATCTGCTCGTAACCGCGATGATGTGCGCGGCGTTGACCTGGATGCTTCAAGGTTGGTTTCCGCCCGGATGGGCGCTGCTCGGAGGCATGCTTGTTCTTCTCCGGCTGGGCATTTTCGGATATTGGATCAACGGCTACTGGTGTGGTTCGGTGACGGCTCTGGGTGGGGCACTCTTGCTCGGTGCATTGCCCCGCTTGAAACGCCGGGTACGAGCCCGCGATCCGATTTGGATGGCTCTCGGTCTCGCGATCCTGGCCAATACCCGGCCGTACGAGGGAATGGTTCTAGGTGCAACGGTCGCGGTAGCCATGGGAGCGTGGCTGGCTAGCCCATCGCATCCCAAACTCCCGACTGTCCTGATCCGCGTGGTCGCGCCCATTACGCTGATACTCGCGATCTCAGCCATCGCCACCGGCTATTACAACTATCGCGTGACGGGTAGTCCGTTTCGCATGGGTTACCAAGTCGATCGTAGCCTCTACTCGCGCGCTCGATACTTCATTTGGCAGAATCCCCTTCCGAAAATTCAATACCGTTATGCGGTCATGGAAGATTTCTACGAACGAATAGAATTTAAGTATTACCAGGACAATCGGACCTTGGCCGGCTTCATGAAGCAGAGCGCGTCGAAGATAGCCTGGTTCTGGCGATTCTTTCTTGGTCCTGTTCTGACGGTGCCTTTGCTGGCCCTTCCGTGGACTTGGCGTGATCGTCGGATTCGATTCCCGCTCCTGGCCCTTGTGATATTTCTGTTGGGGCTTAGCGTCGAAACCTGGTTTCGTCCTCATTATTTCGCGCCCGCCACGGGCCTGCTTTACATCGTTCTGATTCAGTGTATGCGGCATCTGAGGCTCTGGCGCTGGCGGGGGAGGTGGCTCGGACCGTCAGTAGTTCGAGCAGTTCCGCTCATCTGCCTTGCAATCGTGGTTATTCGGGTCACGGCGATTCAGGCCCACGCAACGATTGAAGAATTCTGGCCGCGAGGGAACATGCCCCGCGCCGAACTCTTGCATCGGATGGAGAATTCGCCCGGACAGAACTTGATCATCGTACGTTATGCCCCGTCCCATTTGCCGGATCCGGAGTGGGTTTACAACGCAGCTGATATCGACACGTCGAAAGTAGTGTGGGCGCGGGATATGGGCGAACAGTCGAACAAGGAATTGCTACAGTATTTTAAGAATCGAAGGGTATGGCTGCTGGAGCCTGATCAGTCCCCGCCAATCCTTTCTCCATATCCTGGTGCAGGCCGCGACGAGTCACCGAACTCCCAGTCAAGTTCTCGAACTCTTGATGAAGGCAATTCGAAATAGCCGCGCGTGGATCCATACAAACATTCCCGCGCTTGCGAGAAACATGCGCGCCTTGCGGTTGAAGCCAGGGCCCCGCGGTTCACGATCACTGGACGGCTGCTATTGGGAGACTGGCGCTTTGTGAATACAACTCTGCGGCCAGCACACCAATGAAGCAAATGATGACCGGAAATACCAGGTAAATACGGCTGTTCCAAAAATAGTGCCCACCAAAGATCAGCAAAACAACCGGCCAGACGAACATTAGTACGCAGCATAGTGCTGCAAGTTTCCCACGGACTGCCTCCATTTGCCCTCGGACAACCAGATCCATGACCAGAAAAATTGACAAAAGCAGGATGGTCGCGTCTTGAAAATAATTGTACGGCGAAGCGGCCAGCGCGATTGCAAGGTACAGTGAAAAACCAAGCGCGAGGTTCTTTGTGGAGCGAATCCATCGTGACGAGACAATACCCAAGGCAACAAGGATCACCGACCCAATGGTGGAGTAAAAACGCAGGTTGTCCGCCCAACCTAGTCCCGCGAAAAGCCCGCGCCAGTTCATCATCGAAGCCGGATTGACGTTGCCGTAGCCGTTGTGAAGATCGAAGCGGCGGACGAATCTGAAATATTCGATAATCTCAGAGCTGCCCGTTACCATGACAGATGCAAGCCCCAGAACCGCACAGCCAGCAATAAACCCAATAATCAAACGAAATTTTCGAGAGACGAGAAGCAGCAGTGCGAGAATCAACACAATCTGGAATTTCACCGTAGCCAATGCCAACACCAAGCCCGCCGCGAAATCACGCTTCTTCACGACCAGTAGATATGCCGCGGTAATGAAAAACAGCATCAGAATGGAGTCTTGTCCCAGTGTCAAGCAGGCCAACACGGGAGGAAACGCGAAACCCAACAGGCCAAGATACGGTCTACGCGCAACCAACGAAACGCAATCCCAGAGGAGAATGGGCAACAAGCCCAGCAGTGCTGCATTCAACAAGGTCCACACCACGAACGCCCGCTCGATTCTTAGATATGAAAGTGGGACGAGAGCCGCCGCCTCAAATGGAGGATGCAGATAGTACTCCGTGACTCTGCGGCCCAGAATAAATTGGAGAACGAGTTGTTGGGTCTCGGCTTGGTAGAGAGTCCGCCCGTTTCCTTCGCGGACGATAGTAGCTCCTACATAAAAGTTTAAGAAGTCCGTGGTCTCAATGCGCGCATGGTCCGTTGATGGCACCAGAACGAACGCCAATACTATCTCGATGACGATAACTCCCGCGAGAATGGCCGCGCGCTTCATGACCGCCGATGGTACCACCGCCAGTGCCTTTCGCTGCGGAGTGTTTGCCGACCCCGGTCAAGCGCACGAAGATCTCTCAAGTACCGCTAGCCTTCCCAAACAGAAAACTCAGGGCGTCGGGAAAGCGCTTGGCCCATTCTGCTTCGTTGTGTGACGCGCCCTCGTCGATCTTTACAAGCAAGCGGCTGTCGTCCAGACCCGCACGGCGTAGACTTTTTTCGAGCTCGCGAACATCTTCGACAACTTGTTTGTCTTTATCCTCACGGCCCGCTTCCCGAGTTCCTATCGCCAGAAACACTTTCTCCGGCCATTGTCGAAAAGAACGGCTGTATTTCAGAATCCTTCGATTGGAAATAAACAGCGATGGACTTTCCAGCAATAAGCGGCCAAATACTCCCGGCCGATCCATCGCCGTGTACAAGGAGATCAGCGCACCCAAGGATGACCCGCCCAGCCCCGTATTTTCAGGACCTCGGGCGATGCGATATCGCTCATACACAAAAGGCATGACTTCATTCATCAAGAAGTCGGGATAGCGCTTCCCTTGCGGCCGCAACACCGGGGGATGAAACGAGCGGTATGGCAGGAACTCCTTGATGCGGTCACCCTGGGCATTGTCGATTCCCACGATTATCAGCGGCGGAATGACCTCCTGCCGGATCAATCGATCGGCAGTTTCGTCCACTTGCCATTCCACACCGGCAAAAGCCGTTGCGCGATCGAAAAGGTTTTGACCATCGTTCAGATAAAGTACGGGATAGTGTCGAGCGCTATTGTCGGGTGTGTCGTATCGCGGTGGCAGCCAGACCCGCAGCATCCGTGTGTTGCGAAATATGCGGCTGCGAAACTCGTGCAACCGAAGATCGCCGGTCACGGATTGATTCAGCGGTGCAACTTGCTCGTGAGCCGTTTCTTCCATGGTGAATATTAGGTGCGGGCGTCCGCGCCCGTGCTGGCGCAGCAATAAATCCGCGATCAGTCCCGGCGCATGGCAGCCGCCATCAAGAACGAGGAGAGCGCAGTGATGAGAACAATCAACGTCAACGACGAAAGGCACAAAATACACCAAGTCGCGAGGACGAACTTCTCGATGTAAGTCAGATAGAGAGCGAAACCCATGCCTGCCGTCGAAGCAACCAACAGCATCAAAGGAGCTTCTGCTTTCGTGCGATAAAACGTTGACAGTGCGAGAAGCAAGCCATAACCAAGGATGCCAATCAGCGCATCCGGAACTCCAAGCACGGTGGAGTAAATGCTGCGATTGACGATGTCGCAATTGAAACTGGTACCGAAATCACAATAATTAGTTTGCGAAGTGCCATAGTGGTGATGCAGCGAGACCGAAGACACCACGATCCCGGCCAGGGCCAGGATAGCGATCAACGGAAAGACCCGCCGGGCGGCCGTGGTCATGGCAGGCTGCATCCAGTTTCCTGACCCAGGAAATCCAACTCGTGCTCGCCCTCGACCCGCGTGCCATCGGCAAAGATCCACGTCGGAAAGCGTTTGATGCCGGCTTGGGTGCAAACCGGCTCGATTCCCTTCGAGCCCTTGATCCCACACTCAATGTATGGAGCATACTGAAACGACGAGCCGAACTTTTCTTTCTGCTCTTCGCAATGCGGACACCAAAAGGCGCCGTACATTTTGGCCTGCTTTGCCGTCAGGCATTTCGCAAAAGCGTCCACCCGGCTGGTGTGCTTGTACCAAAGGAAATAGTATGCGGCCGCGAATGCAATGATGATCACGATGGCAATCATTATGTAACGCGTGCGGTTTGGATTCGGCTGCTCTCGGCCTTCCCGCTTCTGTTGCCGTTTTCTGCGCTCTTGTGACATAGAGATAAATTCTTATACCACGACCCGTAGAGCCGATGGCAGCACATCCAGCATCTCGCATTGTAATGTGAGCACCTCGCCATCGACCATCACATCCACCGGAGCATCCAAATGAAAATCGATTCGCTTCGCCTCGCGTCTTTCGGCGAGCGGATGATGGATGTGCGTTCCGTCATAGAGGGTCGGCAAATTGCGAATCAGTCCCAACCGCCCAATGGGCCCCCAACGCACATATTCGATGAGGCCATCGTTCACTTCAGCCTTGGGCGCGATCATCATAGTTCCGCCAGTAAACTTACTGTTGTTGAAGGTCAGAAACAGGCAGGGACGGCGATCGATCTCTCCTTCACCATCCACTTGCAAAGGAAAAGGCCGCCGGCGGAACCGCGCCAGCGTGACGAAAATGGACGATTGATAACCAAGTTCTCCCCACCCGCTGAACCGTCGAGCACGCAGGGTCGCAACATCCGCGGCAAACCCCATCGACAGTAGGTTGATGTAATGCAGAATTCCTTGCGTGTGGCGCAATCGCAAAACGTCGCATGGCTGAGACCGCCCGGCGAGTATTGCCTCGATCGCGTATTCCACTCCGCGGTCGGTAAACTCGCGCAGAAATGAATTGCCCGTTCCGAGAGGAAGAAATGCAAGCGTAGCAGGCTCGTCAAAATCCTGGCGCGGAAAAAGTCCGTTGACGATCTCATACGACGTTCCATCTCCGCCTACGGCGATAAACCTGCGATAGCCGGAGCTGTAAGCTTCGCGTGCCAACTGCGTTCCCTGCTCAGGGCCCGTCGTTTCGACCACATCGAGCTTGATTCCACCGGCTCGCAACCGGTCGAGCGCCTTCGGAACGAGTTTGCGACACCGCCCTCCACCCGCAGCCGGATTCACCACAGCAAGAAAACTGTCCGCGTTGCTCACAACTCGACCACGGCCGCACGGCCAAGAACTTTGCGGACATCATCCGCCAGTTCGATGCGCTTGATTTTCATGGACGCGGTGCGAGGGAAATCCTTGCCGCACATCAGATATCCGCCAATCCGCTTAAAGTCCGGCAGTCGTCGGTTACGGGCAATGATCTCCTGTTTCAGGGCCTCAGTGAACTCCTGATTCTGCTCCAGGCGCAACAGAAGAACCAGCATTTCGCGACCCAGGCTTTTTGCCGGCCACAGATAATTCGCAGCGAAAATGCAGCACTCTTTCACCGGCAGCCCGTCGAAGGCGTTTTCAATATCCTCGGGATAAATATTCTTGCCGCCTTCGGTCACGATCATGTTCTTCTTGCGCCCGAAAAGCTGCAGGTGCCCGTTGCCGTCAAAACGCCCGAGATCGCCTGTGACCAGCCAGCCGTCCACAATCGTCTGCGCCGTCAACTCGGGATCGTCCAGGTAGTGCGACATCACAGTCTTGCCGTGAACCGCAACTTCGCCGATGCCATCGGAATCAGGATTCAGAATTCGCAGTTCGACTCCAGGCAATGGCTTGCCCACCGTATCAGCGCGAAAAGGCTTCAGATCGTTCAGTGTTAGAGAAGTGCCAGCTTCGGTAAGTCCATATCCGTTGGCGACTGGAATACCGAGGTCGTAGAAAAACTGTAACGTCGAAGGCTCGACGAATGCTCCTCCCGTAAACATCGCCAGTAATTCTCCGCCGAATCCCTGATGCACCCCTGACAGAAGTTTGCGACTCAAGCCAACCTTGGGATGCGCGCGAGTAAGCGACTTATTGAGCGCGATCATTCGATACAGCAAGAAACGTTTGCCTGCGGATAGTTCGTCGAACTTGGCGCGCAGGCCGCGCTCCAGATTCTTCAGAATCATGGGAACCAGCGCGACGTAGGTGATTTTGTAGCGAACGAATGCATCACGCACAAACTCCGGCCGCAGCGTGCGCAGGTGCACCACGCAAGCGCCGCAGACGAACGGGCCGATGAAGCCAACCATGAAATCAATCGCGTGGTTGGTCGGCAGAATGCTAAGGTAGCGAACTCCTGGCCAGAATGGGTACCATGCCGTCAGCGCCTTGCACTGCTCCAGATAATTATCGTGGGTGAGCACGCATCCTTTGGGCCGTCCGCCGGTGCCGGAAGAATAGACGATGCAGGCGACATCCGCCCGCCCTCGCGAAACAAATGCAGGATCGCCCTTACGGCGGAAATCTTCCCAGCGATAGGCGCCGGCAAGATCGGCTCCCAGAGGCGCTTCCGTGACTAGCACCTTCGTCAGCTTGTTATTCTTGAACTCCGGCGACTGCGTGATCGCACGCCAAAGATAATATTCAACGATTAAGAACTTCGCCTTAGAATGCGCCAGTAGTTGCAGGTGCTCGGCCGCCGTCAGCTTGTAATCGAGCGGCACCAGCACGCCACCACGATAGAAAACGGCATACGCTGAAATCAGCCACTTCGACTGGTTCGTCATAATAATCGCGGCACGATCGCCGGAATTAAATCCAGCATCCTCGAGCGCGCGCGCCAGCGGCAGCGCCACCTCTTTGAAGTCAGAATAGGTGAGCCGTGTCTTCTCGCGATCTCGGTCCGCCTCAATCAGGCAAGTTTCGTTTGGCCAGCGATCCAGCGCATCCCGCAGAGCTTCGCCCAGACAAGTGTATTGGTCGAGATTGAGCATTAAGAATAGAAAACCATGTTGATCAGTTCACAGACCGAGAACTGAGAACAAGGAACTGGAAACTGAATTCTCCGCACGTTGAAAATCACAACCGAACCTGGATGCGCTCGGCCAACGTTCTGAAATCCGACACTCCCTGCAATTCGTAGTCCGGCAACTCGATATGAAAATGATGCTCTAGCCGTGTTAGCAGATCGAGGGCCTGCAAGCTATCGATGCCGAGCGTCTTGAAGAAGTCGTCGTCCGCAGTGAGCTTCTCTCGTGGCACTTTGAAATGCGCGGCTGCGAGATTCAAGATTTGTTCCAGCGTTTGATTGGATGCGGTCATAATCTAATCACTTCGATTGTCATTTTCGCGCACGCTAAGGCAAATACGGCTGCGCCTCTTCGCTCTCCACAAACTTTCGTAAACCCGCCTCCACTGCCGGCTCAGCAAAGAGCTCGCAGAAAACATCAATTTCCTTTCGCAACTCTTCATACGGGATCGGCTTGATAAACCTCTTGGCCGCAACCGCAGTGCGCCGATCAAATTTCCCGAGCTGAACTGCAGTCGCCCGCGCCACTCTCAGCGGCTCGCCTTCCCCCACCACCTGGCTCACCAATCCAACTTGCTGCATCTTGGTGGCATTAAAACTACGTCCGGTCAACAGCAAATCGCGAACCACGGCATTCCCCAGATCGCGCTTCAGACGCGGAATTCCGCCGAAACCCGGGATTAATCCCAGTCGCAGCTCAGGGAAACAGAATCGAGCCATTTTGTCGGCGATAATCAAGTCGCATACCAGCGCCAGCTCAAACCCACCACCGAAGGTAACTCCGTGCACCGCCGCGATGGTAGTCAATGGCGAAGCGTCGATCAGGTTCAGCACGCGGTGAATGCGCTCAAGAAAATCGCGTACGCCCCGGGCCGCATCCTTCCGCTCCATTTGCTGGGAGCGCCAATGCAATTCCCGCAGGTCCGCCCCGGCGCAAAAACCAGCCTCGATCTCGCTACAAATAATAAGCGCATGAGCTTCGTTGGTTACACGTTCGAGAACCTTAACAAACTGTTCAAGCTCTTCCAGCGTGAGCGAACCGATTTCGTTGCACGGCGCACGATGCAGCGCCAGTTCAACGACACCGTTTTTCAGTTCCCACGAGAGTGCTTTTCCGCGAAATGATTCCATGCCCCGCCCGGTTCCCTTTGTGAACCTTCTTATCTTATTGGCGAATGCCTTTAACCGGACTCATGAAGCCTGCTTCACCCCATACATTTCTTCAATCTCTTCCTTCAGGCGAGCCGCAATCAAATCCCGCCTCAATTTACCGTTCGCCGTCAGCAGGCCATTCTCAATCGAGAACGGCTGGGTATAAACATGGAACGCCCGCACCTGCTTGTAATGCGGCAAGCCCGGATTCACCGCATCGAGCGCAGCTTGCGCTCGCTCTCGCGTCACATCGCCAGTCACAACCGCCGAAAGATATCCGCGCCCGTTGCCGACCAGCACGACCTGCTGCGCTCCCGGCAAATTTCGCAGAACTTCTTCTTCGATCGGCTCCGGAGCAATGTTGTGACCCGAGCCCAGAATAATCAGATTCTTGATGCGTCCGACGATTCGCCAGTTCCCTGCTCCGTCTACCTCGCCCTGATCGCCAGTATGAAACCATCCGTCGCGCAACGCTTTCGCAGTCTCTTGCGGACGATTCCAATAGCCCGGAAAAACATTCGGCCCACGCACGACAATCTCCTCGTTCTCGCCCAGCTTCATTTCTACGCCGTCGATTGCCGGTCCCACCCTCCCCGGCTCGACGCGATGCGGATCGTCCATGGTGCAGATCGCGGTCGTCTCGGTCAATCCGTACACCTGCAGCACTGGGATTCCCAGCATCATGAAATAAAGTTGCGTCTCCACGCTAAGCGGCGCCGAACCGCAGATCAGAGCCTTCAAATGGGAACCAATCATTTTCTTGCGAATGGTCGGAAATACGACGGTCTTGGCCAATGCAAGCCACACCGAATCCGTGAAACTTCTCCGCCCTTCCTGGCGGCGCATCCACGCGCCTTTGGCTCGAGTGTAAATGGCGAGGACCACGCCCCCAGTTTTCCAAAGCTGTTCGTCGACAGCCTTGCGCATCCGTTCGAGAAGCGCTGGAACGTTAAGAAAATAATCCGGCGCGACGGTCCTCATATCGCTCGCAATTTTAGTCAGGTCCGTATTAAGCGAAAGCAGGCTACCCCGCAAAAGACAAGTCAGCAGCATGATCCAGGAGCCCGCAAAACAAAACGGAAGATAATGGAACACGCGATCCTGACCCGCCTTGTTCTGCATCAACGCATCCAGCCGGCCGGAAGTGCAACCCAGCATGTGGCCGACATTGCCCGCCGTCAGGACAACCCCTTTCGCCTCCCCAGACGTGCCGGAAGTGTAAATAATCGTGACCGGATCAGAGTCGGCGAGCACCGCTTTATCATTCGGGTGCCCCATGCTTTCCGTTTTTTGCAGAGGGTGGGAGTCGCCTGAAAATATATCCTCAAATAGCGCTTGCGACGGCGCCCCTGGCCAGTTCTCCACGATCGCGTCGCGAAGCATCGCATCGCCGCAGACAATCAACGCCGGAGAGCAATCCCTCATCATGGCCACGAGTTCAGCGGGAGCCTGCCGCGCGTAAAGCGGCACCACGATCAATCCCTCAGCCATAATCGCCAGGTCGATCGCAACCCAGCGAATGCTGTTGTGGGCAAGCAGAGCGCACCGGTCGCCCCTCTTCAGGCTTCGGGAAGCCAAAAAATCCCGCGCCTGTGCGATCATCCTGAGCAGATCGCGCCCTCTCGCCACGGACTGACCTTGCTGGTTTTCCTCGCCAAGCTCTCGTAAGACAACAGTTTCTCCCACCAATTCGAGCCGCGCAAAAATGTCGTCGAAAAAACTCAATTGCAAGCTTCCCTCTGGGTCTCTGTGTCTTTGTGCAAAGCGCTTCAGCTATAGGCTTCAACCAAGCTGTGCAGCCCCGTACTCATGGGCGGCAAATAATCTTCCCAGCCCCACTCTCCCTTGCGGGTCGTAAACTCGGGATACCGCCGCTGCACTTCTTCCTCGAAATAAACGCCCATGCGTGCCATCACTTTCAAATTCCGCACCACTGTCCGCCCGATTCCGTCGGCAATCCTCTCGCCGTCCTGGCTCAACTTCATAAGCGCTGCCAACAGCTTCGGCTCCAGATCAACGTCATCGACATTCATCAGAAGATCCTGATGGCCGCGCTCGCGCATCAGATTGCGAATGCGTTCATCCATGGTGATTCCCGCTGACGGCACCAGCGCCGGCATGCACGTCACAATCCCGTGATAGCGCGACGACGCCATCATGTGGCAAGCCCGCAGCACGCTCACCAGCTCGTACATGTTGTAATCTTCAGAACTGAGTACCGGCACGCCGCCAAGCTTTTCTGAAATTCGTCCCGCCGGACGCGCATCCAGCCTCTCGGTCGCCGCTAAGATCACAAACACGTTGCGCTGCTTGCGGAATGCATCCACCGCATTCGCGATCGCCGACAAATAGTGCTCGTAAGCGCGATCCGCCTCCGGCCCCGAATTGTGGAAATACACCGAGCGGTAGTGGCTATCCTTATATGCTCCCATCAACCCGTGCAGCGCGAACTTGGCCACGGAAGCCTTTACCGGCCACTCAAAAGGATTAATCGGACACACCACCAGCACAGGCGTGGTCCCATCCCATCCCACTTCGCGCAGCACCTTCCTGCCAAATTCCGCGGGATGCGGTTCAAAAGTCCAGGCCGTATCTGTGCCCAACTCATTGGGCACGCCCAACTCGCGCAGAATAGTGCGCGACTCCTCGTTTCTCGTAATGACCAGCGAGTTCTGGCAGTAGCGCGCACACATCTTTGCGACCACCGGATCCATGTGTCCAGCCTCAGCGCCGTAGCCCACGGAGAGCTTATTCTGCGCCGCCGCAATTCCCAACGATCCAATCATCATCGTGGTGAGCGCATTGGCGAACTTGCTCTTGAACATCGAACCTTCACAAGCCACCACGCCGTGATGTTTCGGCACTTCGTCGGACAAGAAAGGCGGAAAGATATCCGGCAGATGCACCTGCACCGTACTCTCGAAGTATCCCTGGGAAAACTTGGGAACTTGCGTCATCACGCTGAACGCGACCCGATCTCCGCCCAGAATGTAACGCAACTGCCGCAGCATTTCCTCCACGCGCACGTCCGATCCCATATTGCGCGTCCCGTTGTACCCTGCGAACAGAAGCTTCAGCTTCTCTCCAGGCCGCCACGGCTTCCCTTGGCCCAGCATCCACCCAGCCTTCGACTTCTCAATCAGGGCGCTGACCCAGGCTTCGAGCACCAAGTCCATCATGCCGCGGACCCTCCGATCTTGACCGGCCAGTCCTGATACCTGTACGAAAAGTTGGTCTCCCGGCTGAACTTCAGCAAAGGATAACTGTATTGCGAAAATGGCACAGGCCTGTGACCCAACTCAGTGGTCACACGCGTGTTGTCGAACACCGTATTCCAGACCAGGTAAGGCATGAACACTTTCATCAGCGACGCTCCGTGAGCGATCGCTCCCGAACGATTCGCCAAGGTATTTACGGTCCCGGAGAAAGGCCGCTCCAGCACTGGCACAAACACGGGCGCACGTTTCTGCTGCGAAGCAGCCAGCGCGGTCGTCAACTCACGAAACGTCTGCGACTCCCGTCCGGACGAAAGATGATAAGTGTCATACTGCGGATTGTCTTTCTGATGTAGCCTCGCGATCGCGTCCGCCACAAAATCCACATTCACAATATCGATCTTGTCATTGGGCCGAAACGGAAGCACCGGCAAACCCGCCAGGAAAACGAATGCCCTCACCATATCGAACTGCGTAGTCTCTGCCCGCCGGCTGTCGCCCAGCACGATGCTCGGCCGGAAAATCGTGATCGGCACTTCGGGCAGCAATTGCCGGATCATGTGTTCGCAAAACTTTTTCGTGCGCGCGTACGGATCGTAGTCCGACCGATTCCAATCGATCGACGCGTCCTCCGTCACGACTTCATTCTTGCGCTTTCCGGCCACTGCCACAGTGCTGACATGGCTAAACCGCCGCAGTCCGTGATAGTGATGCACTCGCATGGCAAGCTGCAGCACTTCAAGCGTCCCTCGCAGGTTCACATTCAGGCAGCTTTTCTCGGATTTCCGATTCAACGACGCCGCACAATGAATGACCGAATCAGTGGTGTGAATCAAGCGATCGTAATCATCTCGGGCAAGACCGAATTGTGTCCCGGTCAAATCCCCGCGAAAGATCCGAATGCGCGTCTGCAGGTATTCGTAGAAGCGCGGGAAATCCAGATGCAGCTGCAAAGCCTGCCACAAACGCAATTCCGCTTCATGCGGATCACGCGCCCGCACCAGCACGTTCAGCGAAGCCCCGTGCTCTTCCAGCAGATTGGCGGCGACGTGCCCGCCGATGTATCCGGTGGACCCGGTCAGGAATATCGCCACGTTGCCCCGTTTGTGCCAGTTTTAATGGCTTCTCCGTTGCTCTCGGACTCCGCCAGTTGGAAACTCCGCGACGGCCGCGCTTCGAGGGGCCGCCCCTCAATCAACGGATAAGTCCATCGCCGCAGCGCCGGAATATGAATGTTGATCCAATACTCCCACCAGTCGATGCTGCGCGTATCGTAGCCAAAGTTCGCCCTCTCTTCCGGCACCAGCGCATAAGCCAGTTTTTCCACATTCTCCGCCACGAAATCATGCTCGTTCAGAAGAATAAAGGGCTCGAAAAGTTCAATCAGCTTTTCGACTTTCTCCAGATTGCGTTCCGCCCGTGCCAGCGGCATCTTGCGTAAAGGCAGCGGCGACACAATGCGCTGAATGGACTTAATGATCGCCTTCTGCGCCGGGGCCGACATGCGCTCGTAGCGCTGCTTCGAGACTGGAATCGCATCGAAACGCAGCCGCAGCCAGCTTTCCATACCTTCCAGCGCGCGATAATGCTTGCGGTGCGCCAAAGAAGTCAGCTCAATCGACCGCCGCATATCGCACGGATTTGTCACCGAAGTTGCCAACTGATAGATCTGCGCGTTCCGCCGTTCGACAATGGAAGCCGCGATCAACGTCATCCCGCGGCACACCGAATCCACCGGAATCACATCCAACCGCTTGCGTTCGTTCGAGGGCAATTGCCGGAAATAAGTCCCCAGCAAATACGAGAGAGCCGCAGAAGTATTGATGCCTTCATTCCAGCCGAGAAACGGCTTCTCCACCGAAGTTTCCACAATTGCC